>JBBSIG010000039.1:0-15843 GCA_038232215.1 Gaiellales bacterium
AGGTCGAGACCCGGGAGACAGCCGTCGTGAAGCCGCGTCCGGGCGCCCGCACGCCCGACTCCGAGCCGGAGCCGGCCACGGTCGAGAGGCGTCCCACCGTGTCGAGAACAGAGGTCGAGCGCGACGACGTCACGGTGCAGCAGGAGCCGATCGAGCGGCCGGAGCCGCCTGCTCAGGAAGCACCCCTCGCCGAGCGTGGAACGCCGGTCGCGCCGCAGCCGACCCCGCCGCCGCGCGACGACGAGAAGTAGCGCTCCCGCTCACCTAAGGGATCGTGTTCGCGCGTGACCGACGCCGATGACATGGGCATGAGCGTCGCGCCGATCCAGTCGATCCCACCAGGACGGGGGACCGCGCTCCTGCTCCAGCACTGCGCCTGGCTGGGGAGCGTCGATGACGCCCGCCCGCCTGCGTCCGAGCGTCTTCAGCAGGCGCTCGGGGGAGAGCTGACCCGCTTTCTGCTCGGCGCGCTAGCCGAGCACGATCACGGCGTCGCCCGGTCCCGGTCGCGGCCGCCCGACGGCTGAGCGGCGCGAGGCGGCGGCTCCTCCTCGCCGCATAGACGGACGAAGAGGAAGATCGCCCCGAAGGCGAGGAGCGACAGGATGAACGCAACCGGGCTCGAGACACCGATCGAGAGCATCCCGATCCAGAGGAAGAGCGAGAGGGCGAGCGCCCAGACGAACGAGACGACGCCGTGGTCGAAGCTGGGCGGGCGGAGATGCATCTGCTGGTGATCCTATCCCGAGAAAAGAGTTCACCGAGCCGGTGGCGCTTTCGTCCACCGCGACCCGTTGACTTTCCGCCTTCCGCCTTGCGGCTTCTGCGTACGACCCTCGAGTGCGGTTTCGACCTACTCGCGCTCCGTGCTCGGTGCCAGGCCAATCTACGAGGCGCGGACCGGTCGATCAAGTCCCCCGCGACAGCACTCCTCGCAAATTGCGCTCCTTTTCGATACCGGCCACGGTGGGGCCCAGGCGACCGCCGACCGTCCTACGACTCGACTTGACATAACACTGGTTATCGTGCATCGCGGTCGGGGTGGGTTTTTGATTCCCGCCGAGTCGAAAGGGTTACGCTGAGCAGGTGGCCGACGCGGACAGCATCCTCCAGCACCCGGAGCTGCAGCTGCTCGTCGAGGCGTCCGAGCCGACGGGCACGCTCAGGCGAGGTCAGGTAACCGAGCTCGTCGAGGCCCACGAGCTGGACGCGCTCGAGATCGACGAGGTGCTGCGCGAGCTCGATCGGCGCGGGATCGAGATCGTCGAAGATCAGCCAGAGCCAGAGCCGGCGCCGCCCCCGGGTGCCTACGAGTCGACGACGGACGCCCTCCAGCTCTTCCTGCGCGAGGCGGGCCGTCATGCGCTCCTGACCGCCGCGCAGGAGGTCGAGCTGGCGAAGCGGATCGAGCGCGGTGACGGAGCGGCGAAGCAGCGCATGATCCAGTCCAACCTGCGCCTCGTCGTCTCGATCGCGAAGAACTACCGCAATCAAGGACTGCCGTTCCTCGACCTGATCCAGGAAGGGACGCTCGGCCTGATCCGGGCCGTCGAGAAGTTCGACTGGCGCCGCGGGTTCAAGTTCTCGACGTACGCCACGTGGTGGATCCGTCAGGCGGTGGCGCGCGCGCTCGCCGACAAGGCGCGCACGATCCGGATGCCGGTGCACATCGTGGAGCGGCTCCAGAAGCTCAACCGCGCCGAGCGGACGCTGTGGACGCAGCTCGGGCGGGAGCCCTCGCTCGAGGAGATCGCCGAGGAGGCGAGCTTGCCGATCCAGCAGGCGCACGAGGTGCGCGCCGCCGCCCGCGCCTCGGCGAGCCTCGACCAGCCGGTGGGCGAGAACGACGACGCGGTGTTCGGGGACTTCGTCGCGGGGGACGGCCCCCTGCCCGAGGAGGAGGTCGAGCAGTCCCTGCGCAGCCAGGCGCTCGCGCAGGCGCTCGGGGGGCTGCCGGAGCGGGAGCGGCAGGTGCTCGTACTCCGGTACGGCCTCTCTGACCACGAGCCGAAGACCCTCGAGGAGATCGGACAGAGGCTCGGTCTGACGCGAGAGCGCGTTCGCCAGATCGAGTTCGAGTCGCTGCGGCGCCTGGCGGACGTGCGCGAGATGGCGACGATCGCGCCCTAGCGTCTCCGCGCGCAGAGCGACGCAGGTTCCAGGAAGGAGCTACGAGCGGAGGTAGAGCTCGAGCCCTGGAGCGACGGCGCGGAGCTCGCGCAGGGCGCGCGCCTCGAGCTGGCGGACTCGCTCGCGGGTGATGCCGAGGCCCCGCCCCACCTCCTCGAGCGTGTGGGTGATTCCACCGTTGAGCCCGAAGCGAAGCGTGAGCACGTGGCGCATCCGAGGATTGAGCCGCAGGAGCGCGTCCGAGAGCTCGGAGCCGCGCATGCGGTCCGCCGTCGTGACGTCGGGGCCCTCGGCGTTCGTGTCCTCGATCAGGTCGCCGTAGAGACTCTCCCCGTCGCCGACAGGCGTCTCGAGGCTGACCGGATCCTCGACGAGGTCGAGGAGCTCCTCCACCCGCTGCTCGGGAAAGCCGCTCTCGCGGGCGAGCTCGGCCAGGGTGGGATCGCGGTTGAGCCTCGCCGTCAGCAGGCGCCGCGTGCGCATGACGCGCCTGACCTGCTCGGCGACGTGCACGGGAAGCCGGATCGTCCGACCCTGGTCGGCGAGCGCGCGCGTGACCGATTGGCGGATCCACCAGGTCGCATAGGTCGAGAGCTTGTAGCCCATCCGGTAGTCGAACTTCTCGACCGCGCGGATCAGGCCGAGGTTGCCCTCCTGGATCAGGTCGAGGAGCGGTACGCCGGCCTTCGTGTAGTTCCGCGTGATCGACATCACGAGTCGCAGATTCGACTCGATCAGCTTTCGCTTCGCCGCCTGGTCGCCCTCGTCCTTCAGCCGTGCGAGCTCGCGCTCCTCGGACGCCGTCAGGAGCCGGCCGTCCCCGATCGCGCGCACGTAGAGCTTGAGCGGATCCTGCGTGGCCGTCGCGGCGGCCTTCTCCTCTGCGTCCTCCCCGTCCTGCTCCTCGCTCTCCTCCGTCTCGACGTCGTCGGTCGCAGGGAGGAGCTCGAGGTACGGCTCCGCCGGGGAGACGTCGAGCGCCGGGTCCGGGAGCGGCCGCTGCTCCATGCTGCGGGTATCGGCCTCGCGTGGGGGCCGCTTGAGCGCGTACCTCGAAGGAGGGATGACCACGTTTGAAGAACCTGTAAAGCCGCGCGGGTCGCTGCTAACTTCGGTGAGGGGCCCGCATCGGACTCCAGGACGCGCCCTTCCTTGCTCGCCGTCAATCCAGGTATCACGTTTCGTTATGTGCGGAATCGCCGGATACGACCTCGACTCACGCAGCCGCGTCGACCGCACGCTGGCCGCGCAGTCGCTCCTCGCCGGGATCGCCGAGCGGGGCGCGGACGCCGTCGGCTATGCCTACCGCGGCTCCGGGCGGGACGTGGCTGTGCACAAGCAGCGCTCCGGCGCGACCGCCCTCCTCGAGTGCGTCGAGCTGCCGCCGAGCGCGGCGCAGGCCCTCGTGCACGTTCGTGACTACACCAAGGGCCATCCGAGGATCGCCGCGAACAACCATCCCGTTCGCCACGGCGCCGTGGTCGGCATCCACAACGGGATCATCTTCAACGACGACGAGCTGCTCGAGCGCCACGGGATCGAGCGCGGCTGCCCGGAGATGACCGTCGACTCTGAGGCAATCTTCGCGCTCGCGGAAGCATCCGGCAATCGCGTGGGCATGCTCGAGCAGCTCCGCGGCTCGATGGCGGCCGCCTGGCTCGACGAGCGCGACGCGAGCACGCTCTTCCTCGCGCGCGGGGTCGGCCGCCCGCTCTGGCTGGGACAGGGTCGCCACGAGCTCTTCTTTGCCTCCACGCGGGCGGCTCTGGACATCGTCGCGCGCTACACCGGCGTCCGGCTGCGCCTGCGAGAGCTCGACGAGGGCTCGCTCGTCGCCGTTCGAGGAGGCCGTGAGGCCTGGAGCGAGCGCTTCCGCCCGAACCGCTCCTTCACGGAGGCGCCGCTGCCGTCGGTGCGAGCGCCGCACGAGGGCGAGTCGTGCCTGCTGCGGCTCGCGACGCTAGCGACTTCCCCCGGATAAACGATCACGGTAAGGGGAAGCGGGTCCGCGCGGGGAAGTAGCTTGGTTCTCAGGCTTCGCCTTTGCTGTCTCTGATCTCGAGAGTTCAGGCGTTTTCCGAGATCCGGACAAGTCTCAAGGCGAAGCCTCTGCTTCAAGCTACTTCCCCCGTGGGCTCCGCCATGGCCTGTCGACCGCGTTCATCCGGGGAAGTCGCTAGCGTCCCGTCGGACGCGACGGCCGCGCCGGACTCTCGAAGGCGCTCGCGGATCAGGAACTGGAACGTCGCCCAAGCCCCCCGGCGCGCCTCGAACATGCGGTAGACCTGCCACTCCGTGAGAAGAGCCGGATCCTGGCGGCGCGCGCTCGCCCAGTCCGCGAACTTCGGCAGTCGGCCGAGGGCCTGCGCGAGTCCGACACCCTGAGCGAGCGCCCGCTCGAGCCGCTCCTCCCCCACCGGCACGTCGAAGCCCGCCTCCCGAAGCGCGCTCGAGAGCGAGCCGAACGTGTGCCAGTAGAGGGACTTCGACGGCATCAGTCCGCGGCGTGCGTCGATGTCCTTCGCCGTCGGTACCCGGCCGAGCTCCTGGCCGAGCTCGCGGAGCACGCTCAGGAGCTCCTCGGAGGTGGCGAAACGCCTCGGTACGAGACCGGCGCTCCGCTTCGCCGCGTTCCAGCTGCCGAAGTGCTCGATCACGGTCTGCGGGTGCACCGTCGTCTCGCGGTCGGCGCCGAACTCGCGCATCGTGGGCGAGCGCCCGAGCCGGGCGGCACACTCGCGCAGCTCGCTGAGGATCTGATCGTCCGAGTAGCGCTTGCGGATGCTTGCCTGGAAGGCCGCCAGTGCCTTCGGATCGATCTCGCGGATAGCCCGATGCGGCTCTCGAGGCATACCAAAAAGTATAGAGCGCGTTGGACATCGTGCAAGCGTCCCAGAGCGCCTCGCCTCGGGTACGCTCGCCCCGGTGCGCGCCCGCATCCCCCTCGCCCTGGAGATCGCCGCTGCGCGAGGTGCAGCGCGCCTCTCGCGGCTGGCAGGTGCCGGGGGCGGCACCACGATGCCGGGAAAGCTGCTCTGGAAGCTCGACCCTGGGGCGATCGACCGGCTCGCGGCGCGTCTGCCGCTCGGCTCCGCGCTGATCTCGGCGACGAACGGAAAGACGACGACGGCGGCCATGGCCGCGGAGATCCTGAGGCCCCGCTTCCGACTCGCGCACAACGCCTCGGGAGCGAACCTCGTCTCGGGCGTCGCCTCCACCCTCCTTGCCGCCGGCGAGGCGGAGCTCGGCCTGCTCGAGGTCGACGAGGCGGCGCTGCCCGAGGTGGCCCGTCGCCTACGGCCGCGCGCCCTCTGCCTCGGGAACCTCTTTCGCGACCAGCTCGACCGCTACGGGGAGCTGGAGCACGTGGCCGAGCGCTGGCGGGCCGCGGTCCACGAGCTCGGCGAGGCGACGCTGGTCGTCAACGGCGACGACCCGCAGGTCGGCGACCTCGCTGGGGCCCGGCCCGGAGGGATCGTCTTCGGCGTCGACGACGAGCGCCACGCCCAGCCCGCGTTGCAGCACGCGGCCGACTCGAAGCACTGCATCGTCTGCGGGACGCCCTACCGATACCGCGCCGCCTACATCGGCCATCTCGGCGACTACCGGTGCCCTTCCTGCGGGCACGGGCGCCCGACGCTGGACGTGGTCGCGCGCGACATCGAGCTGCGAGGCCTCGAGCACGCGTCCTTCAGGCTCTGCACGCGGGCAGGCTCGCGACCGGTTCGTCTGGGGCTGCCCGGCCTCTACAACGTCTACAACGCCCTCGCCGCGGCGGCGCTCGCCGGCGTGCTCGGCGCCGGATTGGACGAGACCGTGTCCGGGCTCGAGCGCTTCCGCGCCGCGTTCGGCCGGCTGGAGCGGATCGCCGTCGGCGAGCGCCGGCTGCTGATGCTGCTGATCAAGAACCCCGCCGGCGCCAACGAGGCGGTGCGCACGCTGGTCGCGGGAGCGCCGCCCGCCGTCGCGGTGATCGCGCTCAACGACGAGACGGCCGACGGAAGGGACGTCTCGTGGATCTGGGACGTCGACTTCGAGCCGCTTCTGTCGGGGTTGGAGCGGCTCGTGGCCACGGGAGAGCGGGCCGCCGAGCTCGCGCTCCGGTTCAAGTACGCCGGTCTGCCGGACGATTCGCTCGAGGTCGTCCCTGAGCTCGAGCGTGCGCTCGACCGCGGGCTCGAGCTCACTCCCGCGGGGGGCGAGCTCGTCCTCCTCCCCACGTACACGGCGATGCTCGCGTTGCGGAAGATCGTGGCCGGTAGGGGTCTCGTCCGGCCCTACTGGGAGCGCGCCGCGTGACGCGCGTCGCCGTCGGGCACCTCTACCCGGACTACCTCAACATCTACGCCGACCGCGGCAACATCGCGGTGCTGGCGCGACGGGCGGCGTGGCGGGGACACGAGCTCGTGCTGCGCTCGATCGGTCTCGGCGAGAGCGCAGCCGTCGGGGAGGTCGACCTGCTGTACGTGGGCGGCGGGCAGGATCGGGAGCAGGCTCTCGTCGCCCCGGACCTCGCGGCGAAGGGCGAGTGGATCCGAGAGGAGGTCGCGGCCGGCACCGCGCTCCTCGCCGTGTGCGGCGGCTATCAGCTGCTCGGTCGCGGGTACCGCGACCGCAGCGGCGCCGAGCTCCCGGGCGTGGGGCTCTTCGGCCACCACACCGTCGCCGGCGAGCGTCGCATGATCGGCGACGTCCTCCTCGAGTGCGAGCTCCGCCCGAGCGAGCGACGCACGCTCGCGGGCTTCGAGAACCACGCCGGGCGCACGCACCTGGACGAGGACGCCGAGCCGCTCGGCCGGGTGGTCGCGGGCTTCGGCAACGATGGGCAGTCCGGCTACGAGGGCTGCCGCGCCGGCCGCGCCGTCGGCACCTATCTCCACGGCCCGCTGCTCCCGCGGAATCCGTGGCTCGCCGACTGGCTGCTCGAGCAGGCGCTGGCCCATCGGACGGGCGAGGAGCCGAGGCTCGAGCCCCTGGCAGACGAGCTCGAGTCAGAAGCGCACAGAGTCTCCGCGCGCCGGGCGAAGGAGCGCGGCGGCCGCTTCTAGCCACCAAGTAACAGACTGTTACTTGGTGTGATGGGTTCCCGTGCCCTTCAGGGGATCCAAAGGGAGCCGAGATAGACCGCGGGATCGCCCGGCTGCCAGCGCTGCAGGAAGCGTCGCATCGGCGGGTGGACGACGACGCCCTCGAGCTCCTCGGCGGCGAAGAGCCTGTGACCGCGCACCGCGGCGTCGCGCGAGGTGACGGCGTCGAGCGGCCGGCCGCCGAGATCGCCCGCGAAGACGATATGGACTACGTGCTTCGCCAACGCCGGGTCGGGCGAGATCGAGTCGACGAGGGCCACCGGGCCCTCGACGGGTAGGTCGTCGTCGATTCCGAGCTCCTCCTCGAGCTCGCGCTGCAGCGCCTCGAGCAGACTCTCCCCCAGGTCGACGCCGCCGCCCGGGAGGAGCCAGTAGACCTTGCCGGGCTTCTCGTGGCGGCAGAGCAGGACGCGTCCGCGCCAGCGCAGGATCGCCGACACGCGAATCCGCGGCTCGTCGCTCACGCCGAGGAGCCGAAGCCGCGCACGCCCCGCTCGGCCTCCGGCAGCTCGTCGACCTCGACGAGCTCGAGCTGCGGCAAGGGCAGGACGACGAGCTGCGCGATTCGCATCCCCGGCTCGACGACGAACGGCTCGGCCCGGTCGGTGTTCAGGAGAATCACGCGTAGCTCGCCGCGGTAGCCGGAGTCCACGAGGCCGGGGGCGTTCACGATCGCGATCCCGTGCCGGGCAGCCAGGCCGGAGCGGGCCTGCACGTAGCCGGCGTGGCCCTCGGGGATGGCCACGGCCACGCCGGTCGGCACGAGGGCCCGTTCGCCCGGCCCTAGCTCCACGCGCTCGCAGCTGGCGAGGTCGAGGCCCGCGTCGCCCGGGTACGCCCGCCGAGGCAGCACGGCATCGGCTCGAACCCTCGTGATCGGGAGCTCGATCACCCGGAGCGAGCCGCAGAGGCCTCCGGGGCCTCTGCCAGCAGGTACGCGGCGAAGCGCCGTAGGTCGCGCGCGGGCAGGTGCGCGTGTACGACGACGCCGTCGGGGCCGTCGACGCGCCCCTCGATCGGCGCGCCGAGCGCGTACAGCTCCGCGAGCTTCTCGCCCTCCGTGTACGGCAGGAGCAGCCGCACCTCCTCGTACCGCTCCGAGAAACGCCGCGCGAGCTGCGCACGGAGGACGTCCAGGTCCTCGCCGCTCGCCGCGGAGATCTGCAGCGAGTCGGGGAAACGGTTGCGCAGGTGCCGGCGTCGAATCGGCGCCACCCGGTCGATCTTGTTCAGCACGAGCTCGAGCGGCAGCTCCCCCGCGCCGATCTCGCCGAGCACCGCCTCCACGGAGGCGACCATCTCCTCGATGCGCTCGTCGGGCTCGGACGCGTCGACCACGTGCAGCACGAGGTCCGCGACGAGCGTCTCCTCCAGGGTCGCTGCGAACCCCTCCACGAGCTGCGTGGGAAGCCGGCGGATGAAGCCCACGGTGTCGGTGACGAGATAGCGGCGGCCCTCGTGCTCGAAGCCTCGCGTCGTCGGGTCGAGCGTCTCGAAGAGGCGGTCGTGCACCGAGACGCCGGCGCCCGTGAGGGCGTTCAGGAGCGTCGACTTCCCGACGTTCGTGTAGCCCGCGAGCGCGACGGTCGGAACGGCCGTCTCGCGGCGCTCCTGCCGCCGGACGTCGCGCTGCTTCGACAGCTCGCCGAGTCGCCTTCTCAGCAGCTGCACGCGCCGACGAGCGATGCGGCGATCGCTCTCGAGCTGGGTCTCGCCCGGGCCGCGCGTCCCGACACCGCCGCCGAGGCGCTCGAGGTGCTGCCACAGCCCGCGCATGCGCGGCAGGTTGTACTCGAGCTGCGCCAGCTCGACCTGCAGCTTGCCCTCGGCCGTGACCGCGTGCTGCGCGAAGATGTCGAGGATCAGCTGCGTGCGGTCCGCGACGCGAGCCTGCAACGCGTCCTCGAGCGAGCGCTGCTGGACCGGCTCCAGCTCGTCGTCGACGAGCAGCACCTCGGCCTGAGCGCCCGCGTACGCGTGCTTCAGCTCCTCGAGCTTGCCCTTGCCGACGTACGTCCTGCGATCGGCGCGGTGACGGTGCTGGACGAGCTGTCCGACCGGCTCCACGAGCGCGGTTCGGGCCAGCTCGCGCAGCTCGCCCAGCCGCTCTTCCTCGGCCGCGCCCTGCTCGAGGACCGCGACGACGAAGCCGCGCTCGGCGCCGCCGCCGGCGCGATCCGGCTGTCGTCTCGTCACGCGAGGATTATGACGCGGGCCGGCCGAGTCGCGATGCGGCGGATCCCGGTACCGGCGGCGCCGGGCCTCGGCGAGCCGCCAAGATAGGCGCGTGACCAACGTCGGCAACAGGCTCGCGGAGCGGACGCTCGAGCTGATCGACCTGCCCTCGGTCAGCAGGGACGAGGCGCGGATCGCGGAGCACGTCGCCGGCTGCGTCCCGCTGCCGCTTCGGTACCGACACGACGACTGTCTACTCTTCGCGACCGAGCGGGTCGCCGGCAGGCCGCTCGTCCTCCTCGCCGGTCATCTCGACACGATCCCGGCGCAGGAGAACCTCCCGGGACGAAGAGACGGCGACGTGGTGTGGGGGCTCGGCGCGAGCGACATGAAAGGCGGTCTAGCGGTGATGATCGAGCTTGCGCGCTGGATCGCCGAGGACGACCCGTCGCTCGAGCGCGACCTGGCGCTGCTCTTCTTTCCACGCGAGGAACTGCCCGCCGGCGAGAGCGCCCTGCCGGGCGTCTTCGCCGGGGCGCCGCTCGTGCGGGAGGCGGATCTGGTCGTCGTGCTCGAGCCGACCGACAACACGATCCAGGCGGGCTGCCTCGGCAACCTGAACGCGAGCCTCGTCTTCTCGGGCGAGAGCGCGCACTCGGCCCGTCCCTGGCTCGGCGTGAACGCGATCGAGCGGGCGGTGGAGGGGCTCGCGGACGTTGTCCGCCTGGAGCCGCGACCGGTCACCGTGGAGGGACTCGTCTTCACGGAGGTGCTGAGCGTGACGCGGATCGAGGGCGGGATCGCGGCGAACGTCATCCCGGATCGGGTCGAGTGCCTCCTCAACTACCGCTACGCGCCCGATCGGACGCCCCCAGAGGCAGAGGTCGAGCTGCGCTCGCTCGTCGGCGGCGTCGGCTCGCTCGAGCTCCGCGGCAACTCGCCGCCCGCCCGGGTCGCCGCGCGCTCGCCGCTCGTCCAGGCTCTGCGGCGAGCAGGCGATCTCGCGCTCGAGCCGAAGCAGGCCTGGACGCCGGTGGCGGAGTTCGCCGGGCAGGGACTCGACGCGGTAAATCTCGGGCCGGGAGCGACGCGCTTCGCCCACCGGCGGGACGAGCAGATCGCCGGGCCGGAGCTCGTGCGGACCTTCGAGGCGTTGCGCCGATTCCTCGCCGGTACGGTCTCCGCGTGACCGTGTCGCCGATCCTCCGCCGCCTGGGCACGTACCCGTTCGTCCGTCTCAACGAGGCGAAGCGCGAGGCGGCGGCGCGTGGGATCGAGCTGATCGACTTCGGCGTCGGCGACCCGCGCGAGCCCACGGACAGGCTCATCCGGCAGGCGCTCGTGGACAGCCTGACGGAGACGTCGCGCTATCCGCTCGCGCAGGGCCTCCCCGAGCTCCGAGAGGCGATCGCGCGCTGGCTGGAAGGCCGCTTCGGGGTCCAGCTCGACCCGGACACCGAGCTGATCCCGACGCTCGGCAGCAAGGAGGCGATCTTCTCGTTCGCGCAGGTCGTCGTCGACCCGGAGAGCGATCGGAACCTCGTCGTCACGACGCAGCCCGGTTACCCGGTGCAGGAGCGCGGCGCCCATTTCGCCCGCGCGGAGCACGTCGCCCTCCCTCTTCTCGAGAAGAATGCGTTCCTGCCCGACCTCGACGCCTTCGAGGACTGGGACCGCGTCGCGCTCTTCTGGCTCAACTACCCGAACAACCCGACGGGTGCGACCGCTCCGCTCGCGCTCTACGAGCGGCTCTCACGCCTCGCGACGGAGCACGGCTTCCTGCTCGCGTGCGACGAGGCCTACAGCGAGCTCTGGTTCGACCCGCCGCCGCCCGTCTCGGCTCTCCAGGCGAGCGAGCGCGCGAGCGTCGTCGTCTTCAACACGCTCAGCAAGCGCTCCTCGATGACGGGCTACCGCTCGGGCTTCGTCGCCGCCTCGCCCGACGTGATAGCGGCGCTCCGCGCCTACCGGCCGACGGTCGGCACCGCCCCGCCCGAGTTCATCCAGCGCGCGTCCGTCGCCGCCTGGGGCGACGAGGAGCACGTACGGCATGTGCGCGACGTCTACGCACGCCGGCGCCGTGTCCTGGTGGACGCGCTCCAGAGTGCCAACTGCCGCATCGCCGGGAGCGAGGCGACGTTCTATCTGTGGGTCGAGGTCCCGACCGACGAGAGCTCGGAGAAGTTCGCCACCCGCCTCCTCACCCACGGGATCGTCGTCGCCCCCGGCAGCTTCTTCGGGCCGGCAGGTGAAGGCTACGTCCGCTTCGCGCTCGTCCCGAATGACGAGGATTGCCGGCGAGGGGCCGAGATCCTGGCCGGTCTGCTGTGAGCGATTTCGACGCACGGGCCGTCGAGGAGACGATCCGGCGCCTGGACCGCGGCGAGATCCGCGTCGCCGAGCGGCGGGGAGACGATTGGGTCGTGAACGAGCCCGCGAAGCGGGCGGTTCTGGACTACTTCCGCCTGCGTCAGCTCGAGCCGCAGGAGGTTGGCCCCTTCGAGTACCTCGACAAGATCCCGCTCAAGAGCGGATACGAGGCGCTCGGCGTGCGCGTGGTGCCTCCCGCCGTTGCCCGCTACGGCTCATTCCTCTCGCGCGGCGTCGTGCTGATGCCGAGCTACGTGAACATCGGAGCCTGGGTCGGCGCCCGGACGATGGTGGACACCTGGGCGACGGTGGGCTCGTGTGCGCAGATCGGCGCAGACGTCCACCTCGCGGGCGGGGTCGGGATCGGAGGCGTGCTCGAGCCCGTGAGCGCACGTCCGGTGATCGTGGAGGACGGCGCCTTCGTCGGCTCGCGCTGCATCGTCACCGAGGGCGCCGTCGTAGGCGAGCGGGCCGTGCTCGGGGCGAACGTCGTGATCACGGCCTCCGTGCCGATCATCGACGTCACCGGGCCCGAGCCGGTCGAGTACCGCGGCTACGTTCCCCCGCGTGCCGTCGTCGTGCCCGGGACGCGGCCGCGGGACTTCCCGGCCGGCCGCTACCAGCTCGCGTGCGCGCTGATCGTCGGCTGGCGCAGCGAGTCGACGGATCTCAAGGTCAGTCTCAACGACGCCCTGCGCGAGCACGGGATCAGCGGGTAGCGCGCGCCCGAGCGACCCTCCGCAAGAGTGCTGCACGGATCCGGGTCAGGTCGGTGACGTTTCCAGAGGCTGGTCGACCCGTCTCGCCGGGCCGCGCAGCCACGCGCGCCCACCTTCCAGGCGGACCACGAGCTCGCCGCCCGGAAAGCGCACGGTCACCTCGCCTTCGCCGTGCGTCGCCGCGGCGACGGCCACGGCGCTCGTCCCGGACGAGCCGGTCTCCCCCACCCCGCGCTCCCACACGCGCGCGGTGACCTCGCCCGGGCGCTCGATCCGCGCCACCTGGACGTTCGTGCGGTCCGGGAAACGTGGATGTGTCTCGAGTAGCGGCCCGATCAGGGGCAGGTCGTCAGGATCGCCCTCGACCACCGCGTGCGGGTTCCCGACGGTGACCGGGACCACCTCGAGGCCTGCGACGCGCTCGCGCTCGTGCACCCGAACCTCTCCGAGCTCCTGCTCGACCTCGTCGCCGCCGAGCAGCCTGGCCACCGTCTCGCGGGCCCCCACGCGCACGCGCACGACATCTGCGCCAGCCCGCTCCGCGAGCCAGCGTGCCGCGACTCGCGTCCCGTTGCCGGAGAGCTCGGCGCGCGAGCCGTCCGGGTTCCAGATCGCGACGTCGGTCGAGTCGGAGTCCGCCGCGAGCACCTCGACGATCCCGTCGGCGTCGCCCACGAGAGCGCGGACGCGTGCCGCCGTCAGCTCACCCTGCTCGACGAGCAGGTACACGTTTCCCTGAGCGTCCCAGCGCGAGGATCTCATCCGCGAGCTCGCCCGGGGGGCGAGAGCCGTCGACGCTAGCAAGGCCCGGTATCCGGCGCATCCACTTGCGCTGGTATGCGGCGTACCGACGTGTGCGGGCGATCACCGCGGCGATCGCCTCCTCGCGCGGAAGCTCCGCGATCTCGCGCAGTCCGAGTGCCTGCCGGGCGGTCCGCGAGATCGGTCCCCGCAGGGCGGCCCGGACCTCGTCCTCCACACCGGCGTCGAACATCGCCCTCGTACGCCACTCGATCCGTTGCCCGAGCTCCTCCGCCGAGAGCTCGAGCCCGACAACGAGGGTCGGATGACGCATCTCCTCGGACCAGAGGCGATCCGCCCCAGCGCGCAGGGAGGCACCGCTCGCCGCGAGCTCGAGCCCCCGCACGACGCGCCGCCGGTCGTTCGCGTGCACCAGGGCGGCGGTGCCGGGATCGCGCTCGGCGAGCGCGACATGAGCAGCCTCCGGCCCGAGCTCGTCGTAGAGGCGCTCAGCCGAGCGGCGCGCCCCCGGCGCCGCACGCGGCGGCAGCCCGAGCTCGGCGAGCGCGGCGCGCAGGTACAGCCCCGTTCCGCCGACGACGACGGGCGTCCGCCCGCCGGCCAGGATCTCGTCGACCGCCTCGTGCGCCAGCCGGGCGTACTCCCCTACCGAGCCCTCGTGCTCGAGCGGCCAGATGCCGACCAGACGGGTCGGAGACGACGGCTGGTCGGTCAGGAGCGGCAGGCCGCGATAGACCTGCATCGAGTCGGCGGACACGAGCTCGGCCGGCAGGCGGCGCGCGAGCTCCGCGGCGACAGCGCTCTTGCCCGAGGCGGTCGGCCCGAAGATCGCGACGACCCGGGCCGACGAGCCGTCCACTGCCTACGCGAGCACGAGCAGCGTCTGCGCGCCGCGGAGCGTCGTCGACGTCGCCCCCTCGATCCGGACCTCGACGAGGTCGCCCGGGGCGGCCACCCCGGTGAAGTTCACGGTCGTGTTGCGGCGCGTGCGGCCGCGGAGCAGCGAGGGATCGGTGCGGCTCGCGCCCTCCACGAGCACCTCCTCGACGCCCCCGACCCGCTGCTGGTTCCGCTCGTGCGCGACTCGCTGCGCGAGCCCGATCAGCCGCTCGATTCGCTCGCGCTTCACGTCCTCCGGAACCTGTTCGGCCATCGCGGCGGCCTCGGTTCCGCGCCGCGGCGAGTAGAGGAAGGTGAACGCGCCGTCGTAGCCGACCTCCTCCACGACCTCGAGCGTCTCCGAGAAGTCGCGCTCCGTCTCGCCCGGGAAGCCGACGATCACGTCCGTGGTGAGCGCGAGGTCGGGGACGGCGGCTCGCATCTCCTCGACGAGCTGCAGGTAGCGCTCTCGACTGTACGTCCTCCGCATCGCCTTCAGGATCCGGCTGGAGCCCGACTGCAGCGGTAGGTGCGCGTGCTCGCAGACGGACGCGCACTCGGCTATCGCACTGATCACCGAGGCCCGGAAGTCCTTGGGGTGAGGGCTCGTGAAACGGATCCGCTCGATTCCCTCGACGGCGTCGCACGCCCGGAGCAGATCGCCGAAGTCGAGGCGCGCCTCGCGCGGCAGATCGCGCCCGTAGGAGTTGACGTTCTGTCCGAGCAGCGTGATCTCCCGCACCCCGTCAGCCGCGAGCTGCGTCACCTCGGCCACGATCTCCCCCGCCCGGCGGCTCTGCTCGCGCCCGCGGACGGCGGGGACGATGCAGTACGCGCAGACCGAGTTGCAGCCCATCGAGACCTGCACCCAAGCGCTGTGGCGGCGCTCGCGCTTCTGCGGCAGCTCGCCGGCGAAGGAGCTCCACTCCGCGAAGCGACCGCGCGGCGCGCTTCCTCCCGCGCCCAGCCAGTCGGCGAGGTGCGGGATGGAGCCGGGCCCGAACGCGACGTCCACGTAGGGATAGAGGACGAAGATCCGCTCGCGCTGGGCCTCGGCGTAGCAGCCCCCGACCGCGATCACCTTCTCGGGATCGCGCCGCTTGAGCGCGGCCGCCTGCGCGAGGTGCGCCGCGAAGCGCTGGTCCGGCTTCTCCCGCACGGTGCACGTGTTGAAGACGATCACGTCCGCCTCCTCCTGGGCGTGCGCCTCACCGAGGCCCAGCGACTCGAGCATCCCCTTGATCCGCTCGGAGTCGTGCGCGTTCATCTGGCACCCGAAGGTGGTGACGTGGTAGCGCCTCACCGCGCGACAGTTTAGAGGCTTGATGTGAAACTCCGGCAGGCACGGCTGGTGCGCCAGACGCTGCGCGGCTCAGCCGGTTCGGCCTTGAACGTAGACCCCGCTATGCCCTGCGCCCGACCCGACTGACCCGCTTGGTCTGACGCATCCCCGCACGCACCCGACTTTCACATCAAGCCTCTAGACTAGTGCAGCGTCTCGTAACGTTGCACCGGCAACTCGCGTGCCGTGACGCCGCACTTGCGGCCGCTCCGCGGCCGTGGCCCTCTTTGCTGGCAGGAGTCCTCGACCTGCCGGCTGCGCAGCGCTCGCGATGCAGGCCGCCGGCGACCGAACACACCCCAACCCGGCCGCGCAGCGGCCGCAAGTGCGGCCTCCCGCAAGCACTGTTTCGGGTCGAACGTTTGGAGAGGCCGCACTA
>JBBSIG010000040.1:0-15797 GCA_038232215.1 Gaiellales bacterium
CGGGCGCTACACTGCGCCTCCGCGCGGGCGATTAGCTCAGTCGGTTAGAGCGCCGCTCTGATAAGGCGGAGGTCCCTGGTTCGAATCCAGGATCGCCCACCTGCCACCTCTCCGCCCTCTCGGCAATCGTGGCCGTGTCCGCCAGGATCAGTGGGTGAGAAGGACTGCTCGCACCACCGCTCTCGTCGGCTCGTGCCTGACGGTGCTCGTGGCGACGGCGGGCGTCGGTCAGGCCCGTACGGAGCACGCGTCCGGCACGTGCTCGCACCACAGCGGCGTCAGCGTCTGGATCCACCATCCGTAGCGGCGCGCCGCGGGTCACTCACCCCTCGATTGCGGATCGACCGAGAACCGTCCTACAGACGCTCGAGCGCCTCGGCCAGCTCCGCCAGCTCGAACTCGTCGGCGAAGCCGATCTCGAGCCGCCCGGGGACGACGCGGGCCCGTAGCCCGGTGACGCGCTCGGCCGCCTCGCGCACGCGCTCGGCGAGCGCCGGCTCGACCGGGGCGGCGCTTCTCCGGCGACGGGCCCCGGCCTCCCGAGCGGCCCGCTCGGCCCCGCGCACGGTCAGGCCGCCGCGGACGATCCGGCGGGCGAGCCGGCGCCGGTCCTCGTGCCCGGGAACTCCGAGGATCGCGCGGGCGTGCCCCTCGGTCAGCTCGTTCCTGGCGAGCATCCACAGGACGTCCTCCGGCAGCTCGAGCAGCCGCAGGCGGTTCGAGACGCCCGGCTTCGAGCGGCCCACCCGCTCGGCCACCTCGCCGAGCGTGAGCCCGAACTCGTCGATCAGGACCGCGTAGGCGCGCGCCTCCTCCACCGCCGAGAGCTGCTCCCGCGCCACGTTCTCGACGAGGGCGAGGAGGAGCGAGTCGCGGTCGTCGGCCTCGCGCACGACCGCCGGGACGGTGGCCGACCCGGCCTCGCGCGCCGCCCGCCAGCGCCGCTCGCCGGCGATCAGCTCGAAGCCGCCTTCGGGCCGAGGCCGCACCACGACGGGCTGCAGGACGCCCTGCGCGCGGATCGAGCCGGCGAGGCCGGCGGTGGCGTCGGGCTCGAAGCGGCGGCGCGGCTGGCGCGGGTTGGGGTAGATCGACTCGACGGGGAGGTGCGCGAGCTCGGGCTGCGGGATGCCGCCCATCAGCACCTCGAGGCCCCTGCCCAGGCCGCGCCTAGTTGCGCTCGACAAGCTCCACCGCCACCTTCCAGTAGGCGTCGGCGCCCGCCGAGCGCCGGTCGTACTCGATCGCCGGCAGGCCGTGGCTCGGCGCCTCCGCGAGGCGCACCGACCGCGGGACGGCGGTGCGGAAGACGAGCTCCCCGAAGTGCCGGCGCGCCTCGGCGGCCACGTCGGCGGACAGACGGGTCCTGCCGTCGACCATGGTCAGGAGAACGCCGCCGAGCACGAGGCGGGGGTTCAGGCGCGAGCGGACGAGCTCGAGCGAGCGGACGAGCTGAGCCACGCCCTCGAGCGCGTAGTACTCGGTCTGCAGCGGGACGAGCACGCGGTCCGACGCCGCGAGGGCGTTCACGGTCAGCGGCCCGAGCGACGGCGGGCAGTCCAGGAAGACGAACGAGTACGCGTCGCTTCCGGAGGCGAGCGCCTGGGCGAGATAGCGCTCGCCGTCCGTACGCCGTGCGAGCTCGACGACCGCGCCCGCGAGGTCGGCCTGCGCGGGCACGAGGTCGAGGTTCGGAAACCGCGTCGCCCGGGCCAGCTCGTGCAGCGGGGCACCGTCCAGGAGGTCGTAGCTCGAGCTCCCATTCGCCCGCTCGCCGAGGCCCGAGGTGGCGTTCGCCTGCGGGTCGAGGTCGACGATCAGGGCGCGCTCGCCGGCGCGCGCAAGGCAGGCGGCGAGATTCACCGCGGTCGTCGTCTTCCCGACGCCGCCCTTCTGGTTCGCGACCGCGTAGATCCGCCCCACGCACCGAGTCTATTCAGGCAAGTGGACGTTTCCTGGCCAGCCCGGGACGACGCGGAAAGCCGGGCGGAGTGGGCCCGACCTTGTGCAGAACGACGAAGCCCGCGGGCGCCTCGACGTGCTCGGCCGCGAGCCGAGCCGCCACCGTCTCGACCGCCCGCAGGTCGGCGGAGGGTCCCACCCAGAGGATCGCCGCCCCGCCCGGCCGGACGAGCGGCAGGCACCACTCCGCCGCGACCGGCGGGGCCGCGAGCGCCCTCGCGACCGCCACGCCGAAGCAGTCGCCCTCCTGCTCCTCGGCGCGACCGCGGACGACGTGGACGTTCGGGAACGCGCGGGCGACGCGCTCGAGGAAGGCGCACTTGCGCCCGTTCGCCTCGAGCAGGGTCACGTCTCGCTCGGGAAGAGCCACGGCGAGCGGGATCCCGGGCGACCCGCCGCCCGAGCCGACGTCGACCAGGGCGCCCGGGAAACGGCGGACGAGCTCCGCACCCGCAAGAGCATCCTCCACGTGCACGCGCCGGGCCTCCACCCGATCGCGAAGAGCGGTCAGCCCCGGCATCTCGAGCAGCTCCTCGAGCCAGCGCTCGAGACGGGGGTCAGCGTGAGGGCTCGACGACGACGTAGCGGTTCGGCTCGACGCCCTCGCTGGTCGTCTCCACGCCCGCAAAGTCCTTCAGTCGGAGATGGACGACCTTCCGCTCGAGCGCCGTCATCGGCTCGAGCTCGACCGGCTCGCCGCTTCTCGCGGCACGTTCCGCGCAGCGCACGGCGATCGCCTCGAGCGTCTCCCGGCGCCTGGCCCGGTAGCCGGCCGCGTCGACAGTCACCTCCTTGCGATCGTCCGGGTCGGCGCGAAGGACGATCGCGTTCGCCAGGGCCTGGATCGCGTCGATCGTCTGACCGTGGCGCCCGATCAGCATCCCGAGGTCCTCGCCGGTACAGGTGGCCACGATCGCCTCCGCGGTCTCCGAGATCTGCACGCGGCAGTCGACCCCGATCGCGTCGGCCACCCGCACGACGAGATCGCGAACGAGCGCGGCGCGGTCGCTCGGGTTCTCCTCCACCGGCTCGAGGCGCTCGCCGGTGTCGGGCGCCTGGGCGCTCGCGACGACCCGCGCCGGCGCGTAGCCGACGCCGAGCAGCCCGCGCTCGCCCTCGGAGACGACCTGGAAGCGCACCGCAGCCTTGTCCAGCCCGGGCGCGAGACGCTCGAGCTCCCGCAGCGCAGCCCACTTGGCCTCGCCGACGGTCTCGCCCGTCGCCTCGACCTCGGGCATCAGCGGCGGGCCTTTTTCTTCCGCTTCACGCGCCGCGGCGCCTGCGCCGCCTTTGGTGTCGGCTTCGGCGCGGTGGGCGTCGCCTTCGCGCCGTTGCCCGACTCGCCGTCGTCCGCCTTCGGGGTGCGCGAGGTCCTCTTCGGAGCGGGCGGCGGCCGCTTCGGGACGAGCCGGCGCGTGATCAGCCCTTGCCCGACCGTCCACAGGTTGGTCGTCATCCAGTAGAGGACGAGACCGGCGGGAAAGCTCTGCACGACCACGAGGAAGGCGAGCGGCATGATCAGCAGCAGGTTTCGCTGCATCTTGTCCATCGACGTGGCCATGAGCAAGGTGGAGGCGATCTGGCTCGTCGCGTAGATCGCGAGCAGTAGGTATCCGGACCAGTGCGCGTTCGCGTGGTCGGCGACGTTCGGGACCACGTGGAGCCAGGAGAGGTCGCCGAGCTTGCTGGCGGGGTCCTCGGCCTCCTTCGAGAAGTTCCGCAGCACGTAGTAGAGGGCGATGAAGACCGGGAACTGCGCGAGGAGCGGCAGGCACGACGACGCCGGGTTGATCTGGTTCTCCCGGTAGAACTTCATCAGCTCCTCGTTCTGGCGCTGCCGGTCGCCCTTGAACTTGCGCTGGATCTCCTTCATCTGGGGCGCGTGCCGCTGCATGTTCTGCATGGAGTGGATCTGGCGGACGGTCAGCGGCACGAGCAGCACGCGGACGATCACGGTCAGGGCGACGATCGACCACGCCCAGGGCAGCCCGATCGTCCCGTGCAGCCAGTCGAGGACGGAGCGGAGCAGGTCCTCG
This sequence comes from Gaiellales bacterium, assembly GCA_038232215.1. Taxonomy (GTDB): domain Bacteria; phylum Actinomycetota; class Thermoleophilia; order Gaiellales; family Gaiellaceae; genus JBBSIG01. The sequence goes on from JBBSIG010000040.1 coordinate 3,999, forward strand.
AGGGGCGTGAGCGGGCTGGCGACGATCACGCGGGCTCCTCGCGCCCCGGGCTCCGCCAGAGCGTCTGCTCATGGGCGTGATCGACGCCGCCGTGGCTCCACGGGTTGCAGCGGAGGAGCCGCCAGGCCGTCAGGACCCCGCCCCGCACGAGCCCGTAGCGGCGCAGGGCGTCGATCGCGTACTGGGAGCACGAGGGGTGGTACTTGCAGCTCCCGGGGAAGAGAGGGCTGACGAGGATGCGATACAGGCGGACGAGGCCGATCCCGACGTATCTCATGCGGACGCCTTTCCGAGCACCTCGCGCACCCGCTCGCCGAGCCAGTCCGAGCCCTTCGCCTCCGCCGCCTCCGCCAGGCCCGGACGGGCGATCAGGACGTAGTCCCGGCCAGCCGGGATCGAGGGCAAGAGAGCCCTCCACGTCTCGCGGAGCTGACGCTTGATCCGGTTGCGGACGACGGCGCCCCCGTTACCCTTCGGCACCGCGATCCCGAGCCGAGGCTCGTCGCCGTCGGGCGGACGGGCGAACCAGTAGAGGACGAGGAACCGGCTCGACACCGAGCGGCCGTGCCGATAGACGGAGTCGAAGTCCCGCGAGCGGGAGAGACGATGCCGGCGCTGCAAGACTGGCGTCCCCGCTTCGGCCGGAGCTCAGGCGGAGAGCCGCTTGCGCCCCTTGGCGCGGCGGCGCTTGAGAATCGCCTGTCCGGCGCGCGTGGCCATGCGGGCGCGGAAGCCGTGCTTCCGCTTTCGCCGGCGCACGTTGGGCTGGTAGGTCCGCTTCACGACGAGAGGTGGGTCGGCGACCGGAAGCGGTCGCGGCGGGCGAAGTATAGACGAGGGTGGAGGAGTCGCCGTTGTCCACAGAGAGAAGGCGTACAGGAGCGGCGAAAACGCCGTGCGGGCCCCACCTTTCCACAGGTGTGGAGAGAAATGTGGACGGTGCCAAATCCCCTGCAAATACGGGTAGTTTCGGACGCGCGCGGCTCCAGGAACGGTCGTTGTGACCCCTCTCGGACACTGGTATGCTCGCGCCTTCCCCGACCCGGAAGAGGAGCGGAGCCGACACTTTCGTGGAGCGCCAGATCGAGCTGACGGCAGAGAGTCTCTGGACTGAGGTCGCCGGGCGGCTGAGGGGAGCGCTCAACGAGACGACGTTCACGACGTGGTTCGCGGAGGCAGGCGGGCTCGAGTGCTCGGACGACGTCTTCACGCTCGCCGTTCCGAACGACTTCACGCGCGAGTGGATCGAGGGTCACTTCCTCGGTCTCATCGCCGCGGCCGTTCGCGACACCACCGGGCAGGAGCGGCGGATCGGCCTGACCGTGGTACGACCGCGGGCCGAGGAGGAACGCACCGCAGCCGTTCAGCCCCCGCGGTCCGCGGGCGCGGACTCGGGCATGAACCCGAAGTACACGTTCGACCTCTTCGTGATCGGCTCGTCCAACCGCTTCGCGCACGCGGCCGCCCTGGCGGTCGCCGAGGCGCCGGCGCAGGCGTACAACCCGCTCTTCATCTACGGGAGTACGGGCCTAGGGAAAACGCACTTGATGCAGGCGATCGCGCAGTACACGGCCGAGCACTCGCGAGACCTCTCGGTTCGCTACGTCACGAGCGAGACGTTCATGAACGACTTCATCAACTCTCTGCGGGACAAGCGGATCGAGGGCTTCAAGCAGCGCTACCGGAACTACGACCTCCTGCTGATCGACGACGTGCAGTTCTTCGAGCACAAGGAGCGGATCCAGGAGGAGTTCTTCCACACCTTCAACTCGCTCTACGAGGCGGGCGCGCAGATCGTGCTCTCCTCCGATCGCAAGCCGCGGGACATCCAGACGCTCGAGGAGCGTCTGCGCTCCCGCTTCGAGTGGGGCCTGATCACCGACATCCAGCCGCCCGATCTCGAGACCCGGATCGCGATCTTGCGCAAGAAGGTCAAGACGGACGGAACCGACGTCTCCGACCCCGCCGTGCTCACGTTCATCGCGGGCCGTATCTCGACGAACATTCGAGAGCTGGAGGGCGCGCTCACCCGCGTCGTCGCCTTCTCGTCGCTGACCGGCCGTCCGATGACCGTCGAGCTCGCACAGGACGTGCTGCGAGACGTGTTCCCGCAAGGGGAGGCCGCCGCAGTATCCATCAAGCGCATCCAGGAGCTCGTCTCCGAGCGCTTCAGCCTTTCCCTGGCGGAGCTCTGCGGCGACAGGCGCTCGCAGAACATCGTCTACCCGCGGCAGGTCGCGATGTACCTCTCACGCGAGCTGACCGACTCGTCGCTGCCGAAGATCGGCAAGGAGTTCGGCGGCCGCGACCACACCACGGTCATGCACGCGACCACGAAGATCTCCCGACTGATGACCGAGGACCGCTCTGTGTACAACCTGGTGCAGGAGCTGACGGCACGTGTGCAGCAGGTGCGCTGAGCTGTGCGATCTCGAGCAGGCACGGCGCGACCCTGTGGAGCGGTCCCGTTTCTTCCCCGATCCTCTTCCACAGCGGATCTCGCCCGACGACAGGCTTGCACACCGTCTTCCCCGCCGTCCACACTCCCTATGTACTACGACTACCTTCTTTAAAGAATGATCGAAACAACAGACCCCGTTGTCGCCTCGGGATTGAGAATCTCTTGCTCGCGAGACGAGCTCGCGGCGAAGCTCGGGATCGTGGCCCGAGCGGTGTCCACGAGGACGGCCGTCCAGATCCTCGCCGGGGTCCTCATCCGGGCCGAGGCGGGAGCGGTGGAGCTCGCGGCGACGGACATGGAGGTCTCGTTGCGGACGACGCTCGCCGCGCAGGTCGACGGCGAGGGCTCCGTCGTCGTCCCCGGGCGCCTGCTCGTCGACCTCGTGCGGTTGCTGCCCGACGCGGAGGTCCAGATCGAGCATCAGGCCGACGAGGGGGTCGTCCGGATCGAGTGCGGCGCAGCGAGCTCGCGGTTGAACACCTACAACGCCGAGGATTTCCCGCGCCTACCGGAGCTGGAGGGCGTCGGTACCTTCTCCGTCGACCGCCAGATCTTGCTCGACACCGTCTCACGCGTCTCGCGCTCGGCCTCGCGCGACGAGTCGCGGCCCGTGCTCACCGGAATCCTCGTCCGCTTCGAGCCGGGGCGGCTCGTCATGGCGGCGACAGACTCCTACCGGCTGTCCGTCAAGGAGACTCCGTCGGAGAGCGAGCTTCCCGCTCTCGAGGCGATCATCCCGGCCAGGGCGCTGGTCGAGCTCGGCCGTGTCGCCGGCGGGGAGGGAACGATCGAGCTCGGCGTCCACGAGAACCAGGTCGTGTTCGCCGTCGGCGACGTGCGGCTCACGACCCGGCGCATCGACGGCCAGTTCCCGAACTACAAGCAGCTGCTGCCGGAGTCGTTCGAGCACGAGCTGACGCTGCCCCGCGCCGAGCTGCTCGAGGTCGTGCGGCGCACTTCGGTCCTCGCCCAGCGGAACTCGCCCATCCGCCTGCGCTTCGCGGAGGGCGAGCTGCGCCTTTCCGCACAGACCCAGGACGTCGGCGAGACCACCGAGTCCCTGCCCGTGTCGTTCACCGACGAGTCGCTCGAGATCGGCTTCAACGCGGAGTTCCTGCGCGACGGCCTCGAGTCGATCTCGAGCGACGGCGTCAGGATCAAGCTGATCAGCCCGCTGCGCCCTGCGGTCATCCAGGGCGACTCGGACGACTTCTCGTACCTGATCATGCCGATCCGCCTCGCCGGCTGATCGTCGTCTCCGCCAGCCTGCGAGATTTCCGGTCCTACGCTCGGCTCGACCTCGAGCTGGAGCCGGGAATCGTGCTCGTCGTGGGCCGGAACGGGGCGGGCAAGACGAACCTGCTGGAGTCGCTCCATGTCGGCACGCAGGGCTTCTCGCCCCGAACGCGGACGGAGACGCAGCTCGTGCGCTTCGGTCAGCGCGCCGGGCGGGTGACGCTGCGGGGCGAGCGCGCCGGAGCGCCGCTCGAGCTGGAGGTGACGCTGCGAGTCGGGGAGGGCAAGCGAGCGCGGCTGAACGGCGCCGAGCTGCGGGCTGCGGAAGCGCTTCGGAGGGAGGTGGCCACGCTGGTCTTCACCCCCGACCGGCTGGCGGTCGTGAAGGGCGGCCCTGCGGTCCGGCGAGCCTACTTCGACCGCACGCTCGGCCGCCTTGCGCCCGCCCGAGCCGCTCTGCCGGCCGACTACGCCGGGGTGCTCGTCCAGCGCAACGCCGCCCTGCGGCGAATCGCGGCGGGGGCGTCCTCGCACGCGGCTCTCGAGCCGTGGACGGAGCGGCTCGCCAGCCTGGGCGCCGAGCTCGTGGAGACGCGCAGGAGCACGCTCGAGACGCTCGAGCCCGGCTTCGCCGAGCGCGCCGGCGAGCTCGGGCTGGCGGACGCCCGGCTCAGCTACGAGGGCTCACCGCCCACGGTCTCGTCGCTCGAGGAGCGCCTCGGCCGAGACGTGGAGCGCGGCAGCACCGGGATCGGCCCTCACCTCGACGACGTCGGCGTCCTCGCGGGCGACCGCGAGCTGCGCAGCTTCGGCTCGCAGGGCGAGCAGCGTCTCGCCGTCCTGGCGCTTCTCCTCGCCGAGGCCGATGTCCTGGCCGAGCGGAGCGAGACACCACCGCTCTTGCTCCTCGACGACGTCCTCTCGGAGCTCGACGCGGAGCGCCGTCGGATCCTCGCCGAGCGGATCGGCACCCGCGGCCAGGCGCTCGTGACCTCGACGACGCCCGGCGCGCTGCCCGTCGACCCGGCGCAGCTCCTCGAGGTCACGCCCGGCGAGGTGAGGCGGCTCTGATGGACCGGCTCGGGCCACAGGTCCGCCGCGAGCTCGGACGCTACGGCCCGGCTGCCGGCATGGCCGACGTCGTCGCGGCCTGGCCGGCCGCCGTCGGCGAGGCGATCGCACGTAACGCCTGGCCGGCGCGGACTGCCCGCGACGGGACGCTCCACGTCGCTACGAGCTCCTCCACCTGGGCCTTCGAGCTCGGTCAGCTCGAGCGCTCGGTGCTCGAGCGGCTGGGGGTCGCACTCGGGGACGCGGCTCCCAGGCGCCTGCGCTTCGCAGTCGGACGGCTGCCGCCGCCGGGCGCCGAGAGCCCCGACGAGGCGGCTCCTTCTCCGCTTCGGGTCTCGCAGGAGCAGCGCGAGGCGGCGGCGGCGCTGACCGCCGGCATTGCCGACGAGGAGCTGCGCGAGCTCGTTGCCGGAGCCGCCGCGGCGAGCCTCGCTCGGGCGGCTTCCGACCGCGCTCTGTGATAGACTTCGATGTGCCCGCAAAGCGGATTTTTGCAGGGCTTTTTTAATGACTGAAGCGTCCTATACAGCAAAGGACATCACCGTCCTGGAGGGCCTCGAGCCCGTCCGCCTGCGCCCGGGGATGTACATCGGCTCGACGGGCCCGCGAGGCCTGCACCACCTCGTCTACGAGGTCGTCGACAACTCCGTCGACGAGGCCCTCGCCGGCCGGAACGATCGCGTCGAGGTCAACATTCATCCGGACAACTCGGTCACGGTCCGCGACTACGGGTCGGGCATCCCAGTCGACGTCATGCCCGAGCAGGGTCTGCCCGCGCTGACCGTCGTCCTCACGAAGCTCCACGCCGGCGGCAAGTTCGGTGGCGACGGCTACAAGGTGTCGGGCGGCTTGCACGGGGTGGGCGTCTCGGTCGTGAACGCGCTCTCGGAGCGTCTCACCGCTGAGGTGTACCGGGACGGCACGATCTACCGGCAGGAGTTCTCGCGGGGAGCGCCCACCGGGGACATGGAGATCGTGGGGTCGACCGAGGAGACGGGGACGCGCATCACCTTTCTTCCGGACCTCGAGATCTTCGAGGAGATCGAGTGGTCGATGGAGACGCTCGTCCAGCGTCTGCGCGAGACCGCCTTCCTGACGCGCGGCCTGCACATCGCGCTCGTCGACGAGCGCACGGGCGACGACCGGGTCGAGTTCCGCTACGAGGGCGGGATCCGCGACTTCGTCGCATACGTCAACGACGCGAAGGAGCCGATCCACAGGCACGTCGTCTACTTCGAGGGCACGAGCGACGGCGGCAACGTCGAGGTCGCGATGCAGTGGAACACGAAGTACGTCGAGTCGGTCTTCTCCTTCGCGAACAACATCAACACGCACGAGGGCGGCTCCCACCTGTCCGGCTTCAAGGCGGCGCTCACCCGGACGCTGAACGACTTCGCGCGTTCGAAGGGGCTGCTGAAGGAGAAGGAGGACAACCTCGAGGGCGAGGACGTCCGCGAGGGGCTCACCGCCGTCATCTCCGTGAAGCTCCAGGAGCCGCAGTTCGAGGGGCAGACGAAGACGAAGCTCGGCAATCCGTGGGTACGCGGGCTCGTCGAGCAGACGGTGAACGCGCGTCTGGCCGAGTTCCTCGAGGAGAACCCGAACGACGCGCGCCAGATCATCCAGAAGGCGATCTCGTCCGCGCGCGCGCGCCAGGCGGCGCGCAAGGCTCGCGACCTGACCAGGCGGAAGGGCGCGCTCGACGGCTCGTCCCTGCCCGGGAAGCTCGCCGACTGCCAGATTCGAGACCCCGAGTCGGCCGAGCTGTACCTCGTCGAGGGAAACTCGGCCGGCGGCTCCGCGAAGGACGCGCGAGACCGCCTCTACCAGGCGATCCTGCCGCTCCGCGGCAAGGTGATCAACTCCGAGAAGAACCGGATCAACAAGGTGCTCTCGAACACGGAGATCCAGTCGATGATCACCGCCATCGGGACGGGCATCGGCGACGACTTCGACCTGTCGAAGCTCCGCTACCACCGGATCATCGTGATGACCGACGCCGACGAGGACGGCTCGCACATCCGCACCCTGATCCTCACGTTCCTCTACCGGCAGATGCCCGAGCTCGTCGACGGCGGGCACGTCTACATCGCGGTGCCGCCTCTCTACCGCGTGAAGATCGGAAACCAGGAGCAGTACATCGAGAAGGAGTCCCAGTTCGAGGAGATGCTCGTCCGCGAGCGGGTGAAGCCGATCCGGATCAGCGACCACCGCGGCGAGACGGTCTCCCTCTCCGAGGCGCGTTGGGGCCGCTTCGCGCGCACGCTCGCGGAGTTCGAGGGGTGGCTGGGCCGCCTGAAGGCCGACTTCGGGAACGGGGCCGGGGACTTCGTCGTCTCGCACCGGCTCGTGGAGACCGACGCGGCAACTCCGGCGGACGTCGAGGCCGCGCTCGCGACGCTCGACACGGACGGGTACGACCTCTCGCTCGTGGAGACGCTCGAGTCGGGGTTCCGCGTGAAGGTGGTGGAGCGCGAGACGAGCGCTGCGACCCACGTCGTCGTGCCGGCCGAGCTGCTGATCTCGCCCGTCTACGCCGGGCTTCGCCGCGCGCACCTCCGGCTGCTAGAGATCGTGGGCACGCCGCCCTTCTCGCTGGAGCTCGGAAAGAAGCGGACCGTGGCTACGACGTTCGGAGGCCTGCGCTCGGCCGTGCTCGACCTGGCCAAGGAAGGGATCCAGGTGAGCCGCTTCAAGGGGCTCGGCGAGATGAACCCGGACGAGCTCCGGGAGACGACGATGGATCCGGCCAGCCGGATGCTGATCCGCGTCGACGTCGAGGATCAGGCGGCGGCGGATCTCATCTTCTCGACGCTGATGGGCGACGACGTGGAGCCGCGCAAGGCGTTCATCGTCCAGAACGCGAAGGACGTCCGCTTCTTAGATGTCTGAAATCTTCGATTTCAGACATTCTTGGTTTGTCCCTTCGCTTCGCTCGGGAGAGCTGATATGTCCGCTGTAGAGCCGCTCGGGGCTGGGCGGATCGAGCCTCGCGAGCTGGAGCAGGAGATGCGCTCCAGCTTTCTCGACTACGCGATGTCGGTCATCGTCAGCCGGGCGCTGCCGGACGTGCGCGACGGCCTGAAGCCGGTGCACCGGCGCGTGCTCTACGGCATGCACGAGGCGGGCATGCAGCCGAACCGGCCGTACAAGAAGTGCGCCCGCGTGGTGGGAGACGTGATGGGCTCCTACCACCCCCACGGCGACGCGGCCATCTACGACACGCTCGTCCGCCTCGCGCAGCCCTTCTCGATGCGGTACCCGCTCGTGGACGGGCAGGGCAACTTCGGCAACCTGGACGACGACCCACCAGCCGCGATGCGGTACTGCGTCGCAGGAGATACGAGGGTCGCCACGGCGAACGGCACGCTACGGATCGACTCGCTCGTGCCTCGTGCCGAGCCGGAGTCGGACAACGACGTCGACCTCGCCGTCCACGACCGGCAGGGACGCCCGGTCAAGGCGACGAAGCTGTTCCACTCGGGCGACCAGCCGACGTTGACGCTCCGCACGGTCGAGGGCTTCGAGCTCACCGGCACGCGCAATCACCCCGTGCTCTGCTTGGTGGATATGGTCGGGGTGCCCCTTCTGCTGTGGAAGCTGCTCGAGGAGGCGCAGCCCGGCGACCGCGTGCTGATCGCGCGGAAGGCTCGCAGCGATCGCGAGGCGCTCGGTGAGCACGAACGGCGAGTCGCGCTCCTGCTCGGTGGCTTCGTCTCCGAGGGATGGATCGGCCAGGCGCGAGCCGGGTTCAGCAACGTGGACAAGGCGTACTTCGACGAGGTGATCGCGGCGTACGACGCCGTCGTAGGAGGCGCGCGCTACGTCTACGACCGCGTGATCGCCTCGGGTAGCAGGATCTACGAGCTCGACGTCCAGGACCTGCGACACCTCCGGCAGGGTCCGCTCGGCCCGCTCGCCGGCGACCTGAGCGCGGCGAAGCGCGTACCGGAAGAGGTCTGGAGCGGGACGGTCGAGTTCAAACGGGTATTCCTGCAGTCGCTCTTCACGGGCGACGGGTCTTCGTCGCTGCTGCCTCGGAACACGATCCAGATCTCGTACTCGACCTACAGCGAGCAGCTCGCCTCGGAGGTCCAGCAGCTGCTGCTCGAGCTCGGCGTCGTGAGCCGCCTCTGTCGCTACGCGAAGGGCGAGACGAAGGTGGTGATCACGAATCGGCGCGACGCGCGCCTGTTCGCCCGTAACGTCGGGTTCCTTGGCGCCAAGCAGCGGAAGCTCGAGCGGGATCTCGCGACCATCCCTCTCGAGAGCCGGGCGCTGAGCAGCGATCACGTCCCGGCCGTCGCGAGCTACATTCGTTCGGCTTGCGGCTCCAGCTGGGCCGACAGGGATTGGCTGCGCCGCCACAACGTCGACCGGATCGAGCGCTGGGAGCGGGGCGGGGCGCAGATCCTCGAGCGAATTCGCTCCGAGGAGGTACGCGCCGTCGTCTCACCGCTCGTGACCGGCGACTACTACTACGCACAGGTCGCGTCGGTCACCGACGCAGGGGTTCAGCCCGTGTACTCGCTCCGCGTCGAATCGGCTGACCACTCGTTCCTGACGAACGGCTTCATCAGCCACAACACCGAGTGCAGGCTGACTCGGCTCGCCACCGAGATGCTGCGGGACATCGACGCCGACACCGTCGACTTCGTCCCGAACTACGACGAGTCGCGGCGCGAGCCCTCCGTCCTGCCCGCGCGCTTCCCGAACCTGCTCGTGAACGGCTCGTCCGGGATCGCGGTGGGGATGGCGACCAACATCCCGCCGCACAACCTCGGCGAGGTCGTCGACGCGCTCGTAGCTCTGATCGACGAGCCCACGATCGACGTGGAGCGCCTCGGCCGGCACATCAAGGGCCCCGACTTCCCGACCGGGGGCATCATCGTCGGCCGCAGCGGCATCCGCGACGCCTACCGCTCGGGCCGCGGCCGCGTCGTCATGCGCGCACGCGCGCACATCGAGGAGCTGCGCGGCGGCAAGTCGGCGATCGTCGTCACCGAGCTGCCCTACGGGGTCAAGAAGGGCGGCGACAGCGGCGTGATCAAGAAGATCGCCGATCTCGTCAACGACAAGGTGCTGACGGAGATCTCCGACCTCGCTGACTACTCCGACAAGTCGGGAATGCGCATCCAGATCGAGCTCAAGCGGGACGCCGTTCCGCAGGTCGCGCTGAACAAGGTCTTCAAGCACACGCAGCTCCAGTCGAGCTTCGGCTACAACGCGGTCGCGCTCGTGGACGGCGTCCCGCGCACGCTGTCGCTGCGGGCGATGCTCGTGCACTACCTCGAGTACCAGCGCGAGGTGGTCACGCGCAGGCTGAAGTTCGAGCTGCGCCAGGCCGAGAAGCGCGCGCACGTGCTCGAGGGCTACCTGATTGCGCTCGACAACCTCGACGCCGTCATCCAGCTGATCCGGGAGGCGGCCGACAGCGACGAGGCCCGCACGGGGTTGATGAGCCGGTTCGAGCTCTCCGAGATCCAGGCTCAGGCGATCCTCGATCTCCGGCTCGCCCGACTGACGGGCCTCGCGCGGAAGGAGGTCGAGGACGAGTACGCCGACCTCCGGGAGCGGATCGCCGAGCTGCGCGCCATCCTCGGCGACGAGGCGCGCATCGACGGACTGATCCGCGAGGAGCTGCACGAGATCAAGGCGGTCTACGGCCGCACGGACGACCGCCGCACGGAGATCGTCGCCGCCGAGGAGGAGCTCGAGCTCGAGGATTTGATCGCGGAAGAGGACATGGTGATCGCGATCACGCGCTCGGGCTACGTCAAGCGCCTACCGGTCACGGCCTACCGCGAGCAGCGCCGCGGCGGCATCGGCGTGATGGGCATGGAGCTGAAGGACGAGGACTACATCGAGCACCTCTTCGTCGCCTCGACCCACGACTACATCCTCTTCTTCACGTCCGTCGGCAAGGTGTACCGGCTCAAGGTGCACGAGCTCCCGCTCGGGTCGCGGCAGTCCAAGGGTCGCGCGATCGTCAATCTCCTGCCCTTCCGACAGGAAGAGCAGATCCGGGCCGTGATCCAGACCCGGGACTTCGCCGACGCCGAGAACCTCGTCTTCGGCACGAAGCGTGGCGTCGTCAAGAAATCGCGCTTCGCCGACTACAACACCCCGCTCAAGGCCGACGGCATCATCGCGATCAAGCTCCGCGATGACGACGAGCTCGTCGGGGTTCGGCACTCGTCGGGGGACGACGACGTGCTCATGGTCTCCCGGAAGGGTCAGGCGGTGCGGTTCCACGAGTCCCAGGTGAGAACCATGGGCCGGGCGACGGAGGGCGTTCGCGGGATGAGCCTGCGCAGCGGCGACGAGGTGATCGAGATCAACATCGCGACGAACGACGCGGATCTGCTCGTCGTGACCGCGAACGGCTACGGCAAGCGCACCCGGATCGACGAGTACCGACTCACCGGCCGCGGCGGTCTCGGCGTGCAGACCGTGAAGCTGACCGAGGCGCGGGGCGAGCTCGTCGGCGCTCGCATGGTTCGCGACGGCTACCAGGTGATGCTGATCTCGAACGCCGGCACGGTGATCAAGATGCCGGTGGGGGACGTCAAGCGGCTCGGCCGCGCCACGCAGGGCGTGATCGTGATGCGCCTCCGTGGAGACGAGCAGGTGTCGGCGCTCGCCCCCGTCGTGGAGTCGGAGCCCTCGGCTCCCGAGGACGCTCCGGACGCCGACATGCCGGCTCAGTCGCCCGAGAGCGAGAGCGTGTAGCCGACGTCGAGCGGCCCGGGCGGGAACGGCACGCCCGCGACGAGCCGTCCGGTCGCCAGCCGCGGCGCTCGTAGAAGCTGCGCGCGCGGCGGTTCTCCTCGAGCACCCAGAGCTGCGCCTGCGTGCACCCGGCGCCGGAGATGGCGTCCAGGGCGTCGTCGTGGAGCCTCCCCGCGACGCCGGTCCCCCACGATTGCGGCAGGACGTAGAGACCCTGGAGCCACGGCGGCTCAGTGCCGGCCAGCCCGATGCCCGCGCCATCGACCTCCGCCAGCACGACGCGGGCGTCGGCGTGGGAC
>JBBSIG010000041.1:0-15757 GCA_038232215.1 Gaiellales bacterium
AGTATGCCGGGGCCGGCCTCCGGAGCGTCTCGAGCTCGAAGGTGCCGAGCTCGTACCAGGTGCGGGCGTTGAGCGGCTGCGTGGCGAGCGCCTTGCGCAGCAGTCGCTCGGCCTCCCGGTCGTTTCCCCTGGCGCTCTCCGCGCCCGCCTGGACGAAGAGCGGGTCGACGGCGAGCGGGTTCAGCGTGTGCGCGTCGGACGCCAGCTCCGCCGCCCGGGCGAGGCGCGCCTCGCCGATCGCCGCCGTCGCCTGATCGAGCCGGCGGCTCGCGAGCCAGGGCGAGGCGAGCGAGGAGAGAGCCGCGAGCGCGAGGCCGAGAGCCCCGGCGGCCCAGAGCCAGCTCCGCTCGGCACCGAGGCGGGCGGGCCGCTCGGCGCCGAGCAGCACGCCGAGCGCGAGGAAGGCCGGCGCGCTGACCGCCACGTAGTCGAGATCGATGTCGATCAGCGCGTGGAGCACGTACGCCGCGACGCCGATCGAGAGAGCGACCGAGGCCGGCTCCCGCAGGCGCGCGAGCGCGCCGAGCGCGGCCGCCAGTGCTCCCGTTCCGAGCACGAAGCCCACCACGCCGAGCTCGGTCAAGAGCTGGAGTGGGAAGGAGTGCGGCTCGGTCGCGAACGGCGTGGCCGTGCGCCGGAAGAGGCGGTGCGAGAGGTCGAAGGTCTGCGCGCCGGTCCCCTCGAGGCGGTGCTGCTCGAACTGGTGCCAGGCGATGCCCCACCAGGTCCAGCGATGACTCGAGTTCAGAGAGGTGAGCCGGCTCGACTCCTGCGAGACCTCCCTCGGCGAGCGGGTCAGCTCGTCGACCCGACCGTCCAGCCAGGGCCCGGGCCCGCCCGCCCGGACGAGCACGACCGCGATCGCCGCCGCGGCGACGGCTCCCAGTGCCAGCAGCGTCCAGCGAACGAGCAGGCGAGCCCGCCGCTCGGAGACGACCGGGCGCTCCGCCCAGCGGGCGACGAAGAAGGCGGCGTACCAGACGGCGAGCGCGCCGGCCACGAGCGCGAAGCCGAAGAGGCGGCCGTCGTGCGTGCGGGCCGCGAGGCTCTGGTCGTCGTCGGCGAGCCCCGCGCGCGTGAGCGCGAAGGCGGAGACGGCGAGCGCGGGCAGACCGGCGAGGAAGAGGGCGGCGAGGCTCTCGAGGCTCCGCCGAGTGAGGGCGAGCCAGAGGCCGACGACCAGGATGCCGATTCCGAGACCCGCGCGCGAGTAGGTCAGCACCGTCGCCACGATCGCGGCGTAGAGCAGGAGAACGGCAGCGGCACGAACGACCGGGCGGCGGCTCTCGACGGCCACCCAGAGAGCGAGAGCGAGCGCCACGTCGCCGAGCAGGGCGAGAGCGTTCCAGTAGCCGACGGGGAAGCGCAGGCGCGCGATCCGGCCGCCGTCTTCGTACAGCGTGGGCGCGACCTTGCTGAGCAGCGACCAGGCCAGGAGCAGGCCGAGCAGCGCCGCAAGCGTGCGCGCGAAGGCGCGCGGGGCTCCCGGCAGGCACGCGCCCACGAAGAGGCCGAGGCAGGCGAACGCGAGGTAGGCCAGGTAGCGGTTGAGCGCGTTCCAGGACGCGTCGGGCTCGATCGACCACCAGATGGAGGCCCCGATCCAGACGACGAGAGCCGCGAAGAGGAGCAGCGAGAGCCCGCCCAGCCGGGTCGGCGCAGGCCAGGGCAGCCGCCCGAGCAGCGCTGCCGCGAGAGCCGCGGAGGCCGCGACGAGAGCTCCGCCGCCGAGCCAGAGCAGCGGCCCGTCCGACGACCCGTGGCCGAGGAAGAGCGCGCCCGCCACGACGAGCGCGGCCACTGCGAGAAGCGCGGCACCCGCGGCGGCCGGCGACCCGGGGGCGGCCGACCCACCTGGGAGGGCCGTCTGCATGGGCGCCGAAGCTAGCACGGTGCTCCGACGGCCCCGCCTCCCCTTACAAACGGTTTACCTCGGGATTACCGCCGGATCACCGCCGTCCGGGAAACTCGACAAGATTCCTCCGTCCCCGCCGGTCGACCCCTCCTGAACCCCTCGTGCCGAAGCCCCTCGCTCATCGGGTGGACCGAGCCCTGCCGGTTAGGATGGCGTCTCTGAAGACGGTCGTCCTCATGGCTGCCCTCGCGGCCCTTTTCCTGCCTCTGAACGCCGCACCCGCGGGTGCGGCGACGCCGTGCTCGCTCGTCCTCATCAACGACTGGTTCGACGGCAGGATCGACGACACGTACCCGACGCACTGCTACCGGGAGGCGATCAAGCGGCTGCCCGAGGACGTCCAGACCTACTCGAGCGCGAAGGACGAGATCACGCGCGCGCTGCTCGCCTCGCTGCGGCACCGCGGCGAGCGGCCCCCGTCCCAGCCGGGGGGCGCGTCTCCGGCGGGCGGCGGGGGTAAGGGCGGGGCCGCCGGGCCGGTCGCCACGAGTCCCACCAAGTCGACGGGGCCGAAGGGGAGCAAGGGGGCGAAGACGCCCACCGGGACGTCGACCACAGGCGCACCGAGAAACCAGGAGCGGACGGCGGCGCCGGCGGGCTCGGAGAAGGCGTCGAAGGGCCCCGTGACGAGGCTCGTGGACGCCCTCGGGCCGAAGAACGCAGATTCGATTCCGCTGCCCCTGCTCATCCTGGCCGGCGTCGCGCTGCTCCTCCTGGCGGCCGCCGGCGCGAGCTTCCTGAGCCGGCGGCTCCAGGCTCGCAGGGTCCCCGTCTCACCTCCGCCGCATCCGCCTCGACGCCCCTCCTGAGAGCACCCGGAGCCGACCGGCCCGGGGCCGCGGCTCCGTCCGGCCCGCTCTCTAGGTTGGTCGGTCCCGCCGGCCCGCGCACCACGGAGAACCGGCCGGCGAACGTAAGCTGTCAGTGACCGTCCGGGAGGTAGAGATGGCGTCCGCAAGGCACGAGGAAGCACCGATCAGCACGCTCGACGAGCTTGCGAACGTCGTCGTCGACGAGGGCGCCTCGCTCGGGGTTCGCCGCCACTTCTCGCTGCCCGGGCGCGATCCCTTCGACGAGATCGAGTGGGAGCTGCGCGACGCCTTCATCCCCGGCAAGGACCGGCCGGTCTTCGAGCAGAAGGGCGTCGAGTTCCCGAAGTTCTGGTCGCAGACGGCGACGAACATCGTGGCTCAGAAGTACTTCCGCGGGCGCATGTCTTCGCCCGAGCGCGAGTGGAGCGTGAAGCAGATGATCGGCCGCGTCGTCGGCACGATCGCAGGCTGGGGCCGGCAGGGCGGCTACTTCGCGAGCGAGGAGGAGGCCGAGACCTTCGAGGCCGAGCTGAAGGCGCTCCTCGTCAACCAGCTGGCCGCCTTCAACTCCCCGGTCTGGTTCAACGTCGGCTTCGAGGAGAAGCCGCAGGGGAGCGCGTGCTTCATCCTCTCGATCGACGACTCGATGGACTCGATCCTCGACTGGATCCGCCGCGAGGGCGTCATCTTCCGCGGGGGCTCCGGCTCCGGGGTGAACCTCTCGAGCCTGCGCTCCTCGAAGGAGCAGCTCTCGAAGGGCGGCTACGCGTCCGGCCCCGTGTCGTTCATGCGGGGCGCCGACGCGTCCGCGGGGACGATCAAGTCCGGCGGGAAGACGCGGCGCGCGGCCAAGATGGTCATCCTCGACGTCGACCACCCCGACATCGACGAGTTCATCTGGTGCAAGGCGAAGGAGGAGGAGAAGGCGCGCGTGCTCGAGGCGGCGGGCTACGACATGTCGCTCGACTCGCCGGACTGGGCCTCGATCCAGTACCAGAACGCGAACAACTCGGTGCGTGTGACCGACGCGTTCATGGAGGCAGCCGTCAAGGGCGCCGAGTGGAACCTGACCGCGCGCACGGACGGCTCCGTGGTCGAGACGGTGGAGGCGCGCAGGCTGCTGCGCGACATCGCGGAGGCGTCGTGGCGCTGCGCCGATCCGGGCGTGCAGTACGACACGACCATCAACTCCTGGCACACGTTGCCCAACACCGGTCGCATCAACGCATCGAACCCGTGCAGCGAGTACATGTCGATCGACGACAGCGCCTGCAACCTCGCGTCGCTCAATCTCATGAAGTTCCGTCGAGAGGACGGCGAGCTCGACGTCGAGGCGTTCGAGCATGCGGTCGACGTGGTGCTGCTGGCCCAGGAGATCCTGGTCGGCTACTCGTCCTACCCGACCTCCGAGATCGAGCACAACGCGCTCGGATACCGGCAGCTCGGACTCGGCTATGCGAACCTCGGAGCGCTGTTGATGGCGCGCGGGCTGCCGTACGACTCCGACGAGGGTCGCGCCTACGCGGCGGCGATCACGGGGTTGATGACGGGCCGGGCCTACCGTAAATCGGCCGAGATCGCCGGTCGCATGGGACCGTTCGCGGGATACCGGAAGAATGCGGGCGCGATGATCGGCGTGATCGCGAAGCACCGAGCCGCAGTCGGAAACATCGAGAACTCGACGGTGGTTCCGGACGATCTGCTGGGAGCATGCCGACGCGCTTGGGACGACGCGCTCGATCTCGGCGAGGTCAACGGCTACCGCAATGCACAGGCGTCCGTGCTCGCACCGACCGGCTGCCTGGTCGGCGACAGCCTGATCCCGACGAGCCGCGGACTCGTCCGCCTGCGCACGCTCGGCGACCCCGTCGGAGCGAGGTGGCAGCCGCTAGACGCCGAGGTCGCGACGGACGAGGGCCCCAGATCGGCGACCCAGTTCTACGTCAACGGGTTCGAGCAGGTCGTCTCGGTCGAGACCGCCCGCGGCTACCGCATCCAGGGCACTCCGACGCATCGGATCAAGGTCGTCGACGAGAGCGGGCACTGGAGCTGGAAGCGATTCGGCGAGATCGCCGCCGGCGACCGCGTTCCGCTCGTCCTCGGTGGTCTCGTAGGCGAGCGTCGCCCAGTCGAGCTGCCGCCGCTGGGCGACCTCTATTGGACGGCGGACGTCCGGACGCGAGTGCCTCGCACGATGACTGCGGAGCTGGCCGAGCTGGTGGGCTACTTCATGGGCGACGGCTCGCTGCACGCCAAGGGGCTTCGCTTCTGCGTCGCCGCGGAGGACGTCGACGTCGTCGAGCACCTCCTCGATCTGGGCTCCGCGCTGTTCGGGCTCGACGGCCACGTGACGGAGAAGAAGGGCTACACCGAGGTCGCGCTCAACTCCGTCCCGCTGGCACTCTGGTGGGAGGCGTGCGGGTTTGCGAAGCTCCCGCCTTCGGCCGAGCACAGCGGCAAGGGCTGGCATCCACACATTCCGGACGCGGTGCTGTACACGAACGACCGCGAGATCTACGCAGCCTTCGTCCGCGGACTCTTCGAGGCCGACGGCACCACGACGAACGGGTACGTCTGCTGGAGCACGACCACGGAGAGCTTCAGCCGGGACGTCCAGAGTCTGCTGCTCGCGCTCGGATTCGTGACGACGCGCAAGGTCGACGGCCCAGGCTCCAACTGGGGAGCGAACGACCGGTTCGTCCTACGGCTGCTGAACGTCGCAGCCTCCGAGCGCTACCTCGCCGAGATCGACTTCCTGTCGGTGCGTAAGGCAGCGTCCCTCTGGGCCGGGGACCATCGTCAGGCGTCGAGGGCGGGTCACATCCCCGTGAGCCGCGCGCTGCTCGATGAGCTCGCGCCGCAGAACGACTCGCTTCGCAAGACGATGCTGATGGCGCTCGCGCGCCGAGGTGACGTCTCGCGCCGGTCGGCGACGGCCCTCCTCGAGCGAGCCGAGAGCAGCGAGCTCGAGCACCTTCTCGGCTTCTACTACGACACGGTCGCCACCGTCGAGACGCTCGACGACCAGCCGACGTTCGATCTCTCGGTGCCGGACAACGTCACCTACGTGGCGAACGGCTTCGTCAGCCACAACACCATCAGCTTCATGCTCGATTGCGACACCACCGGCGTGGAGCCCGACTTCTCGCTGGTCAAGTCAAAGAAGCTCGTGGGCGGCGGCGAGATCACGATCGTCAACAAGACGGTTCCGATGGCGCTCGAAAAGCTCGGCTACGCGCCGAGCGAGTCCGACGAGATCGTCGCCTTCATCGACGAGCGCAACACGATCGTCGGCGCGCCGTACGTGAAGACCGAGCACTACCCGGTCTTCGACTGCGCCATCGGCGACCGCGCGATCCACTACCGCGGCCACGTGAAGATGATGGGCGCCGTCCAGCCGTTCATCAGCGGGGCGATCTCGAAGACCGTGAACCTGCCCGAGTCGATCACGGTCGACGAGGTCTCCGGGCTCCTCACCGAGGCGTGGCAGCTCGGGGTGAAGGCGATCGCCATCTACCGCGACAACTGCAAGGTCGCTCAGCCGCTGTCCGGAAAGACGGAGGGTGGCACGGTCTCGGCGCTCGCTCCGCTCGCGGCGGCTCCTCCGCCGGTCGCCGCGCCGCGCCGTCGCCGGCTCCCGGACGATCGGGTCGAGGTGGGCCGCAAGTTCCGCGTCGGCGACTACGAGGGCTACATCCACGTCGGCCTGTTCGACGACGGCACTCCCGGCGACATCTTCGTCGACATCGCCAAGGAGGGCACGACCCTGGCCGGCCTGATGAACTCGTTCATGATCTCGGTCTCGCTCGGGCTCCAGTACGGCGTGCCGCTCGAGGTCTACGCCTCGAAGTTCAGCCACATGCGCTTCGAGCCGTCGGGCCCGACGAACGACGCGGACATCCGCGTGGCGAAGTCGCTCGTCGACTACATCTTCCGCTGGATGGGGAAGAAGTTCCTTACCACCGACCAGCAGGAGGA
This sequence comes from Gaiellales bacterium, assembly GCA_038232215.1. Taxonomy (GTDB): domain Bacteria; phylum Actinomycetota; class Thermoleophilia; order Gaiellales; family Gaiellaceae; genus JBBSIG01. Next base: position 6,706 of record JBBSIG010000041.1, read on the forward strand.
GATCGGCATCCTCTCGCCCGAGGTGCGGGCTCGCCTCTCCCAGGCGTACAACGCCCTCGAGGGCCGGGCGCCGACGATGGCCGGTGAGCCGCTCGAGGCGGCCACGCCCGGGCAGACGGCGCTCTTCAACCACTGGGAGGACGCGGTCGAGTGCGCCCGCTGCGGCGGCCGCATGGTGCGGACGGGCAGCTGCTACACGTGCCGCGACTGCGGCACGAACACCGGCTGCAGCTGAGGCGCTGACAGGTCAGGCGACCGAGGGCGAGCCGGCAAGCGTGCCCTCGGTCGCCTCCCCAGCTACGCGCTCGGCCGAACGCTCTGCTGGAAGCGGAACGCGTTTCCCGGGTCGTACGCGCGCTTGACCTTCCGTAGCCGCGCGTAGTTCGAGCCGTAGTACGCGTGCGCCCAGCTCGCGAGGTCCGGATCGATGTAGTTCTGGTACGCGAAACCGGAGACGTGCGGCCGCATGCGCGCGTGGAGGCGGCGGATCCAGCCGAGGTTCCCGGAGACCACCGAGGCGTCGTCGGCGGGTTCCCAGGCTGCGAGATACTGAAGCGAGAACAGCGCGTCGCGGTGCACGAACGCGGTCGCGGCCTTCGGGACGCGGTTGATCGCGCCGCCGTAGGAATCGAGCAGAACCGAGCCGCGGCCGAGCTCGGGGTCGGCCTGCCTCGCCTCCAACGCTTGCAGTAGCAGGTGGACGGCCGCCTTCGTGAGCGGCTTCCTCGCGTAGTCGGACTTGGCCTTGAACGTCGACCGACCGAGCGTCCCCGTCGGGCTCTTGCCGCTCAGGTGGCAGGCCGCGACGCCGCCGGAGCAGCCCGCCCACACGAGCGCTGCCTGCATGTAGGTCCGCGTGGTGACGGTCAGCCTTGCCGGCGGAGCCGCTGCCCGCAATGGCGCGAGCAGGGAGCGGAGCTTCGCCTCCGAGCCGAGGAACTGACCGGCCGAGCCGACGTGCGGCAAGGGGCCGGAGTCCGTCGCGGCCAGGTCGAGAACCGAGAAGAGCGCGTCGGGCGCGTGCGGTGCCCATGCCTGCCACGCCGCGACGGCGTCCTGCGCGTGCTCCCAGGGCCAGGTGATCCGAACGGTCGAGACGTTCCCGACCGGGTGCACCCGGAAGCGAAAACCGGTGACGATCCCGAAGTTGCCTCCGCCCCCGCCCCGGAGGGCCCAGAAGAGGTCGGGGTGCACGTGCCTGTCGCAGGCAAGCGTCTGCCCCGACGCGGTCACCACCGTCGCGCCGAGCAGGTTGTCGCAGGTCAGACCGAGCTTCCTCGAGGCGAAGCCGACACCGCCGCCGAGCGCGAGGCCGGCGATGCCGACGCTCGGGCACGAGCCCGCCGGGATCGTGACCCCCCGCTTCCAGAGGGCGGCGTAGACGTCGATCAGGCGGCTCCCCGCGCCGATGGTGGCGGTACGGCGCGAGGAATCGACGTGAATGCCCCTGAGGCGGGTGACGTCCACGACGACCCCGCCGGTCGTCGAGTAGCCGCCGTAGCTGTGGCCGCCCGACCGCGCGACGATGCGCACGCCGTGCTGGCGGGCCCAGCGCACCGTGCGCGAGACGTCGGCGACGCTCTCGCAGAGGACGACCGCGTGCGGATGGACGCCGTCGAAGCGCGTGTTGTAGAGCCGCCGAGCCTGCCCGTACGCCGCCGTCCGCGGCGTGACGACCGCACCGCGCAGACCCTTCGCGAGCTCGCGGAGTTGCCGGTCGGTGGGTCCGGCGGCGAGCCCCGCCCAGGCTCCCGGGCCGGGGGTGATCCCGGCCGCGAGAGCGGCGCCTCCAACCCGTCGCAGGAACGCGCGCCGGTCGACCGCCTCCATGGGCGCGACTGTAGCGAGCGAAGCGCGAGAATCGCGTCCTGCGCCTGTCGGCGAAAACGGACTACGCGATTCGCGCGTCGGCCGAGGTCGCCGCGGCCGGCGACGGTCCCGGCAAGGGCGAGCGCATCGCGCGGGCCGGAGTGCGCGGATACGTCGAGGGCTCCGCTCCGTAGAATCGATCGGTGGAGTACCGGCCGCTCGGAGGCACCGGCGTCGAGATCTCGCGGATCGTCCTCGGGTGCGGCAACTTCGGCGGCATCGGCTCCGCGCCCGAGTTCTTCGGCCGCGGCGAGGACGAGTTCGCCGCCTTCCGGATCATGGACGCCGCCTGGGAGCTCGGCGTCACGGCGTTCGACACCGCGGACGCCTACGGAGGCGGGCGGAGCGAGACTGCGATCGGCAGGTGGCTCGCGACGAGGGACGGCTCCGTGCGCGAGCGGGTCGTGCTCGCCACGAAGGTGTTCAACCCGATGGGAGCCGGCGAGGACGGGGGTCTCTCGCGCGAGCGGGTGCGGCGCCAGCTCGAGTCGAGCCTCATCCGGCTCGGTGTCGAGCGCATCCCGCTGTACCTCACGCACGAGCCGGATCCCGAGACGCCGATCGAGGAAACCCTCGAGACGCTCGACGAGCTCGTCGCCGACGGCAGGATCGGCGCGATCGGGGCGAGCAACGTGAGCGGCGGCGAGCTCGAGCAGGCGCTCGCGGCCAGCGAGGCTCGCGGGCTCGTGCGCTACGACTGGGTGCAGAACTCGTACTCCCTGCTCGACCGGGACGCCGAGGACGACGTGCTTCCCGTCTGCCGCGAGCGGGGGCTCGGGTTCACGGCTTTCAGCCCGCTCGCAGGCGGCTGGCTGACGGGCAAGTACCGAGCGCACGAGGCGCCTCAGGCCGGCTCGAGGATGGAGTTGCGCCCGGGCCCGTACGAGCATCTGCGCACGGAATCCGTCTTCCACGGACTCGAGGCGTTGAGCGGAGCCGCCTCGGAGCGCGGCGTCTCCCCGGCGGGGCTCGCGCTCGCGTGGCTGCTCGCCCAGCCGGACGTGACCGCGGTGATCGTGGGGCCGCGCCGGCCGGACCACCTCGAGCCGGCGCGCGAGGCGCTCGAGCTCGAGCTCTCGGCGGCCGAACGGGAGGAGCTGGCGGCGGTGTTCGACCCGTGAGTTTCCTCGCCGTCAGCGGCGACGAGGTCGAGCGGCTGCTGCCGATGCCCGAGTGCATCGAGCTGATGGCCGAGACGCTGGCCGCGCTCGAGCGGGGCGAGCTCTACCAGCCTCTCCGCTCGGTGGCGCGGCCGCCCGACTCCCCCGGCTTCATGGGCTTGATGCCCGCGCACCGTGCCGGGCCCGAGCCCGTCTTCGGGCTCAAGACCGTCTGCATCTTTCCGGGCAACCCGGCCCGCGGGCTCGACGCCCATCAGGGCGCGGTCTTCCTGTTCGACGGCGAGATGGGCGCCCTCAGCGCGGTGGTCGAGGCGTCGGCGATCACCGCGATTCGGACAGCCGCGGTCTCGGGCGTCGCCACCCGTCTCCTCGCCCGTGAGGGCGCCCGGGTGCTCGCGATCCTCGGCGCGGGCGTCCAGGCGCGGGCGCACCTCGAGGCGATGCGGGCGGTGCGGGACTTCGAGCGGGTGCTGGTCTGGAGCCGGACGGCCGAGCGGGCGGCAGCCCTGGAGGGCGCCGTCGCGGCCGAGACGCCCGAGGAGGCGCTGCGCGAGGCGGACGTCGTGTGCACCACCACGTCCGCCCGCGAGCCGATCGTCCGCCGAGCCTGGCTCAGGGACGGCGCCCACGTGAACGCGGTCGGCTCGAGCGTCGCGTCGGCACGGGAGCTGGACACGGAGACGATGAAGGCGGCGGCTCTCTTCGTCGACCGGCGGGAGTCGACGCTCAACGAGGCCGGGGACTACCTGCTCGCCGCGCGCGAAGGGGCGATCGGGCCCGACCACATCCGGGCGGAGCTGGGCGAGCTCCTCGTCGGGGCGCAGCCCGGCCGCGGCTCGCGGGACGAGCTGACCGTCTTCAAGTCACTCGGGCTCGCCGTGGAGGATCTCGCCGCGGCCGAGTACGTCGTGCGACGAGCCCGCGAGACGGGCCTCGGCACGGAGGTCGAGCTGTGATCGCGCTCGAGGAGATCAGGCGCGCGCGGGAGGTGATCGCGGGGACGGCCGTGCGCACCCCGCTCGTGCGGCTGAACGTGCCCGAGGCGCCCGCGGAGATCTTCCTCAAGCTCGAGAACCTGCAGCCGATCGGCTCCTTCAAGATCCGAGGCGCCTACAACGCGATGAAGCAGGCTCCGGCCGAGGCGCTCGCCGGCGGCGTCGTGACGGCGAGCGCGGGCAACATGGCGCAGGGCGTCGCGTGGGCGGCGCGCGAGCTCGGCGTCGAGGCCACCATCGTCGTGCCCGAGCACGCCCCCGAGACGAAGCTCGCGGCGATCGAGCGCCTCGGCGGACGCGTGCTGCGGGTGTCGTTCGAGCGCTGGTGGCAGGCGATCGTGGAGTCCCGCTTCGACGGCGTCGACGGGTACTTCGTGCACCCGGTCCAGGACGACCTGGTCATGGCGGGCAACGGCACGATCGGGCTCGAGATCCTCGAGGACCTGCCCGAGGTCGAGGCGATCCTCGTTCCGTTCGGAGGCGGCGGACTCACGGCCGGGATCGCGAGCGCCGTGAAGGCGCTGCGGCCAGAGGTCGGTGTCTACGCCGTCGAGCCGGACACGGCGGCCCCGGTCAGAGCCACGCTCGCCGCGGGTGAGCCGACGGAGGTCGACTACAGAGCGTCGTTCGTGGACGGGTCGGGCTCGAAGGCGCTCCTGCCGGCGATGTGGCGGCTCGTGCAGCCGTTGATCGGCGGCTCCTACGCGGTCTCCCTCGAGGAGACCGCCGGCGCGATCCGGCTGCTGGCCGAGCGCAACCGCGTGATCGCCGAGGGGGCCGGCGCCCTCGCGGCCGCTGCAGCGCTGTCGGGCCGGGCCGGCTCGGGGCCGATCGTCTGCATCGTCTCCGGCGGCAACATCGACTCGGCCAAGCTCGCGACGATCCTCACGGGCGAGATTCCGACCTAGGCGGCGCGCCTCGAACGCCCGCGCCCTGTGGACAGTCTGTGACCGTTCGCGACGGTGCCAGGCACTCATGAGGACTGTCCACAGGCTCACGCTGATGAGCAGGCGGTCTCTCTCACCATTTGTGACGAACGATCCACGAAAACAGTGCCAGGCACCGTCAGAGATCGTCCACGGGGCATGCCGATCCGCTTACGGCGAGAGGCGCTCGATCGTCCACCCGCCGTCGCTCGACGGTCGGTAGAGGAAGCGGTCGTGGAGCCGATCGTCGCGGTGCTGCCAGAACTCGAAGCTCGCCGGCCGCACGCGGAAACCGCCCCAGAAGGCCGGCCGCGGGACGTCTCGGCCCTCGTGCTCGGAGGCCAGCTCCCCGACCCGGGCCTCGAGCGCCTCACGGCTCGCGAGCGGCTCGCTCTGTTGCGAGGCCCAGGCTGCGATCCGGCTGCCGCGCGGACGCATCCCGAAGTACGCGGCGGACTCCTCGGCGCTGACGCGCTCGACGGATCCCTCCACGCGCACCTGCCGTCCGAGCAGGTCCCAGTGGAAGAGGAGCGCCGCCCACGGGTTCGCCTCGAGCTCCCGTCCCTTCCTGCTCGCGTAGCCCGTGTAGAAGACGAAGCCCGGCTCGCCGAATGCCTTGAGCAGCACCATCCGTACCGACGGACGGCCGTCCAGAGCCGCCGTCGCCAGCGCCATCGCCTCGGGCGCACGGGTCCCCGCCTCGCCCGCCGCCTCGAACCAGCGGGAGAACTGCGCGAGCGGGTCCGCGTCGAGGTCGCCCCGGCGAAGCGGCTGCGAGTGGCTCACGTCCGCATCCTGGCCGATCGAGCAGGTGTCTAGCGAAACAGGTCGCGCTCCGGCGGCATGACGAGCTCGCGCGCGCTGCCCTCGCCGGCGAGCTCGAGGCCGCGCACGATCGCTCCGGGAACACCGTCCGTCTTGCCCATCACGAGCTGCGCGGCGCCGGCGATCTCGTCCGCGACCGCGATCACCGTCGCATGCAGCTCGTAGCCGACGGGATCCCGCGTGCCGCTGAGATCGAGGATCGGCGTCACGCCCGCGACCCCGATCGCCACGTCGGTCGTGCCCTGGCGCCACGGGCGACCGAACGAGTCGCTCACGATCACGCCGACCGTCCGCCCGGTCAGCTCCCGGATGCGCGCCCGGATCCGGGCGGCGGACGCGTCCGGGTCGAGCGGTAGCAGCACGACCATCCCCGTCTCCGGCGCATTCGACGCGTCCACTCCGGCCGAGGCGCACACGAAGCCGTGCCGGGTCTCGGCGATCACGAGTGGCGGGCGCGTGCGCACGATGCGGGCCGACTCGCGCAGGACGGCCTCGAGCCGGCGCGGATCCTCCCCTGCCGCCAGCTCGTGAGCGAGTGCCGACGGCTCGAGCTCGGCCAGCCGGACGACCCGTCCTTCCGCCTTCGAGACGACCTTCTGCGCGAGGACGACGACGTCCCCCGCCGCCGGCGCGACGGCCTCCGTCACGAGCGCGGCGAGGTCGTCTCCCTCTTTCACCTCGGGGATCCCCGCGAGCGGGATCACCCGGACCTCGCTCACGGCAGGCCGACGACGCGGAGACCGGCGTGGGCCCGGTAGCGCTTGTTCACGTTGATGATCACCGCGGTCATGCCCTCGAGCGCCCGAGCGCTCGCGAGGGGCCCGGCGTCGACCGCCCGCCCGGCACACGCCCGTGCTGCCAGCTCGAGCGCGAGCGCCTTCGCCTCGGCATCGTCGCCGCAGACGAGCGCGTCCTCCGCCGGCGGCTCCGCCCCGCCGAGGTTTGCGGCCGCCAGAGAGTGCAGGCCCGCGCAGACGGGTGCCTGCAGGACGTCGGCGACCCGCTCCGCGAGCGAGCGCGCCTCGGGCGAGGGCCGCACGCCGTCCTTCGAGAAGCCGAGCTCGGCGGCGACCGAGAGCACCGGCGTCGAGCCGATCTGGCCCGCGAGCGAGCGCGCGGTCGCGAGCGTCGCGTCGGCCTTCGTCGCGAGCACGACGAGCTCGACCCCCCGGACCGCGTCCTCGTTCGTGGCGCCACGGGCGCCGAGAGGAGCCGCCGCGGCCTCGGCCCGGGCCGCCTCGCGGGAGCCGATCACGACCTCGTCCCCGGCCGCCGCGAGCCTCGTTGCGAGAGCGACCCCGAAGCCGCCCGTTCCGCCGACGATGCCCACCTTCACCGCAACGCCCCCGCCGCGCCGAGCGCAGCCTCCGCCAGCCGGCGGGCGGCGGCCGCGTCCCGCATCAGCGTCTCGGTCACGATCGGGCGGATTCCGAGCTCCTCGAGGCCGTCCGCCTCGCCCGCGTCCGCCTCGTCCAGCACGAGCGCGTCGATCAGCCCGGCGTAGCAGGAGGCGACCTCCGTCGGACCGGTCCCGCCGGCGAGCCGCGCCAGCATCCTGTCGGCCGGGCCCCTGACCGCCCGACCGCCGATGAGCGGGCTGACGGCGACGCACTGCACCGAGCGGCGCGCCAGCGCGGCGCGAATCCCGGCGACGGCCAGGATCGGCCCGATGCTGACGTACGGGTTGCTCGGCGCGAGCACGATCAGGTCGGCGCCCTCGAGAGCGGCGAGCACGCCGGGAGCGGCCTGCGCACCCTCTGCTCCACGGAAGCGCACGGCGTCAACGTCGTCCCGATGCCCTCGCGCGACGAACCAGGTCTGGAAGTCGAGGGGGCCGGCCGGCGTCTCGAGCCACGTCCGCAGACGGTCGTCTGTCGCAGGAAGCAGAGCTGCCCGAAACCCGAAGGCGTGGGCCAGACGCGCCGTCACCGCGGAGAGCGGCTCGCCCGCGCGGAGCGCCTGCGTCCGCACGAGGTGCAGGCCGAGATCGCGGTCGCCGAGGCGAAACCAGGCCTCGCCGCCGAGCTCGGCCGCAGTCTCGAGCGCGTTCCAGGTCTCGCCGGCTCGACCCCAGCCCCGCTCCTCGTCCGCGCGCCCGGTGAGCGTGTACAGCAGGCTGTCGAGATCGGGCGACACGTGCAGCCCGAGCACCTCGAGATCGTCGCCCACGTTTCCGATCACGGTCACGTCCGAGGGATCGACCGCGGCGGTGAAGCCCCGGGCGAACCGAGCGCCCCCGACGCCGCCGGAGAGCAGGACGACCCTCAGGAGAGAGCCTCGGCGTGCAGCGAGGAGAGCGCCGCCCGAGTTCGCGGGCCGGCCCGGCGCCCGCTGCGGAGCAGATCCTCGTAGGAGTCCACGTCGGCGAGGAGGCCGGGAAGCGCGACCGTCACGGACCGGCCGCCGAGCCGAGCCGCGTGCGCACGGAAGCGCTCGGCGCTGCCCGCTCCGTAGAGCGGCGCGAACAGGCTGGGCGCGGACAGGCCGAGCGCGTTCGTCGTCCCGTCGGCAGCCGGAGCGAGCGCGTTGCCGTGGGCCGGCGTGGCCTGCAGGAGCGTGCGCAGCTCGCCCGGGGTCACGGTCGGGAGGTCCGCGTTGACGACGAGGACTAAGCCGTCGTCCACGGCCCGAAGCCCGGCAGCCACCGCTGCTCCCTGGCCCCCGCTCGGATCGTCGACGACCGCCGCCCCCACCTGCTCGGCGAGGGATCGCGCCGCCTCGTCCCCGGTCACGACGAAGGTCGACAGCTCCGCCGTGCAGGCCGAGAGGACGTCGGCGAGCATCGCCAGAGCCAGGCTCGCCCGCAGGTCCTCCGGAAGCGGGGTCAGGCGCCGCTTGCCGGCGCTGCGGAAGGGTACGACGATCGCCGCCACGTGTCGGGGAGACTATCCGCGGTGAAGCGGCACGCCGGTCCGGACAATGCGGCGATCGCGGAGCGTCTCGAAGCCTTCGCGACCCTCCTCGAGCTCGCCGAGTCGAGCTTCTACACCTCGCGCGCCTACCGCCGCGCCGCGGAGCTGGTGCGGACGACGGAGGCCCCGATCGCCGAGCTCGTCCGCGCGGGTCGCGTCCGTGAGCTGCGCGGGATCGGCCCGGGGATCGAGTCACGCCTGCGCGAGCTCGTCGAGACGGGCCGGATCGCAGAGCTCGACGAGCTCGAGCGAACGGTCCAGCCGGAGCTCGTCGGACTCGGGCGCTTCCTCGGCCTGAGCCCGAGGCGGGCCGTGGAGATCGGCGCCGCCCTGGGAGTGCGGACGGCGGAGGAGTTCCGCGCCGCCGCCGCCGCCGGCCGGCTGGCGACCGTCTCCGGCATCGG
>JBBSIG010000042.1:0-15512 GCA_038232215.1 Gaiellales bacterium
CACGCTGGGCGAGCGTGAGTGCTCGATCCAGCGCCGGCACCAGAAGCTGATCGAGGAGTCGCCCTCGCCCGCCCTCGACGACGAGGCCCGAGCGGCCATGGAGGAGGCCGCGGAGCGCGGCTGTCGCGCCGTCGGATACCGGAACGCCGGCACCTTCGAGTTTCTGCTCGGGCCGGACGGGGTCTTCTACTTCATCGAGGTGAACGCGCGGCTACAGGTGGAGCATCCGGTCAGCGAGCTCGTGACCGGGATCGACATCGTGCGTGAGCAGCTGCGCCTCGCGGCCGGCGAGCCGCTCGTCCTCTCCGGGCGGGCGCCGAGGCGCGGCCATGCGATCGAGGTCCGGATCAACGCCGAGGACTCCACCCGCGGGTTCGCGCCCCGGCCGGGGATCGTCGAGCGCTTCCGGCCGCCTCTCGGTCCCGGCGTCCGGATGGACACGCACGTCGAGGACGGGACGGTCGTGCCGCCGAACTACGACTCGCTGCTCGGCAAGCTCGTCGTCTGGGACGAGAGCCGGCCGCGGGCGATCGCGCGGGCGCTGCGGGCGCTCGGCGAGCTGGAGCTGCGCGGCGTGCCGACCACGCGCGAGGCCGCGATCGACGTGCTCTCGAGCGAGGAGTTCGGAAGCGGGCGCTACTCGACGACCTACCTGGCGGAGGCGGAGAGCCGCCTGCCCGCCCTCGCGGCTCGATGAGCGCCCCGGAGCTCGACGGCTGATGTCCGGGCGCCGGGCTGCGCGGCGAACCGCGCTCGTTCTCCTCTACCAGTGGGACGTCACCGGCCAGCCGCTCGCCTCGCTGTACGAGGGGGAGGCCGATTCCTTCGCGCGCGGGCTGGCGGAGGCCGTGGCGGCGGAAGCGGCCGCGCTCGACGCCCGGATCACCGAGGCCGCGGAGGGCTGGACGGCCGACCGGCTCGGCGCGATCGAGCGGAACGTGCTCCGCATGGCGGTCCACGAGCTCCAGGAAGGATCGGTGCCGGCGGAGGTCGCGATCGCCGAGGCCGTGGCGCTCGCGAGGCGCTACGCGACCGACGAGGCCGGCCGCCTCGTGAACGGGATCCTCGGCCGGATCAACCGAGAGCCGGCGGCGTGACGGCGGAGGACTCGCTGCAGAAGGCCGAGGCGCTGCTCGACCGCCTCGAGGCTGCGCGCCGAGAGCTCGAGGCGCTCGGCGGGGGCGAGCCGGAGCGTGCGCTCGAGATTCTCGGGGAGCTCGCCGAGCTCGGCAGGGAGGTCGAGGCGGAGCTTCGGCGCGCGCGGGAGCAGGCGGAGCGAGATGCGGACTCCTGACGAGCACCGCTCCCTCGTCGAGGGCTATCTCGCCGAGCTGGCCCTCACCCCGGAGCTCGCGGGGCTCGAGGAGGCGATCCGCTACGCGCTCGCGGGTGGCGGCAAGCGGATCCGCCCCGTGCTCTGCCTCGCGACCGGCGAGGCGGCCGGCTGCGAGCCCGAGCGGCTCCTGCCCGCAGCGGCGGCGGTGGAGCTCGTGCACACGTTCTCGCTCGTCCACGACGACCTGCCCGCGCTCGACGACGACGACGTCCGCCGCGGGCGCGCGACCCTGCACGTGCGCTTCGGCGAGGCGACCGCGATCCTCGCGGGGGACGGCCTGCTCGTGGAGGCGTTCAGGCTCGCGCTCTCGTACGGCACTGCCGCCGTCGCGCGGGAGCTCGCCCGGGCGACGCTCGGGATGATCGGCGGACAGCACCTGGACGTGTCCGGGGCCGCACGGACGGACGAGCTCCACCGCCTGAAGACCGGCCGGCTGTTCGAGGCGGCGATCGGCTGCGCGATCGAGGTCGCAGAGGTGCCGGAGGCGCTCCGGGCCCCGTGGCGCGCGTTCGCCTCCGAGCTCGGGCTCCTCTTCCAGATCGTCGACGACATCCTCGACGGAGACGGCTTCGCGCTCGAGCACGGCAACGAGCGCGCACGGGCGCTCGCCGAGGAGGCCGCGTCGCGGGCCCTGACGCGGCTCGAGCGCGTCGAGGGCGACACCTCCGTCCTCGCCGACATCGTCTCGGGGCTCGCGGCCCGGACGGTGTAAGGGGGGCGGGAACGTGAAGAAGCGCCTGGACGTGCTGCTCGTCGAGCGGGGGCTCGCCGAGAGCCGCGCCCAGGCCCAGGGGCTCGTCCTGGCCGGGCTCGTGCACGGGCACGACAAGCCTGGCGCCCAGCTCGACGAGTCGGTCGAGCTCACGGTCGAGCGCCCGCCACGGTACGTGTCCCGCGGCGGCGAGAAGCTCGAGCACGCGCTGGAGGCCTTCGGGGTGGAGGCTCGGGGCCTCGACTGCCTCGACCTCGGCGCGTCGACCGGCGGCTTCACGGACTGCCTGCTCCAGCGAGGGGCGGCGCGCGTCGTCGCCCTGGACGTCGGCTACGGGCAGCTACACCCCAGGGTGCGCGCCGATCCACGCGTGACCGTCCTGGAGCGGACGAACGCGCGCGCCGTCCGCGAGCTCCCGTTCGCCCCCGCGCTCGTCGTCTGCGACGTGTCGTTCATCAGCGTCCGGACCGTGCTGCCGCCGGCGCTCGCGCTCGCCGCCCCCGGCTGGCGGGCGCTCGTCCTCGTCAAGCCGCAGTTCGAGGCGGGTCGCGCCGACGTCGGCAAGGGCGGAGTCGTGCGAGATCCAGACGTCCGGCGGCGCGTCGTCCGCGCGGTCGCCGAGGCGGCGCCCGCCTGGGAGGGCGAGACGGTGGGCGTCGTAGACTCCGGTCTGCCCGGGCCCAAGGGAAACCGGGAGTTCTTCCTGCACCTCGTCCACCGCAAGGGGGCTGCGCTCTCCGATGAGCTCGACACCTGGATCGATCGCGCAGTGGCCTGAACCCGTCCGCCGGGCGGCGGTGATCACGCACGGAAAGGCGCAGACGATCGGGCCCGCCCTCGTGCGCCTGGAGCGGATCGCGCGCGAGTCCGGCGTCGAGCTCCTGCTCCCGGGCGAGGAGGTCGAGAAGCACGGGCGCGCGCAGGACGACGTCGATCTCTCGGAGGCGGACCTCGCGATCGTGCTCGGCGGCGACGGGACGATGCTGCGGGCCCTGCAGCGCTTCCTCGGCACGTCCGTCCCGGTGCTCGGCGTCAACTTCGGCCGGGTGGGGTTCCTGAGCTCGATCGACCCGGCGGAGCTCGAGACGGGACTCCAGCGCGCCTTTGCTGGCCACTACCGGGTGTTCGAGCTGGCCACGCTCTCGCTCGTGGTGGCCGGGGAGCGGCATGCGGCCGTGAACGACGTCGTCGCCACGAGCGGCGTCCTCGGGCGGATGATCGAGCTCGCGTGGACGGTCGGCGGGGAGGACCTCGGCAGCCAGCCGTGCGACGGCGTCGTGTGCTCCACACCGTCGGGCTCGACCGCCTACAACCTCTCGAACGGGGGACCCGTGCTCGTGTGGGGGCTCGACGCGATGGCCGTGACCTTCGTCGCCCCGCACTCCCTCGACGCCCGGCCGCTCGTCGTCCCGCGCGGCCAGGACCTCGCCGTGGTCAACCGCACGGCCGACGTCCCGGTCACCGTGCTCGTGGACGGGCACGCGGTCGCGAGCGTGGAGCCGGCGGGCCGGCTCGAGGTGGGGCTCGGCGAGCAACGGAGCCTCCTCGGCACGCTGCCCGAGGCGACGTTCTTCAGCCGCTACCGGGAGACGTTCGCCACGTAGCCGGCCTCTCGCTTCGAGCCGCGCGGTGGGGAGGCCGCGGGCCGCGTACCATCATCCCTCGCATGCTGCGCCGGCTGCGCATCGAGAACCTCGTCCTCATCCGGGAGGCCGAGCTCTCCTTCGCGCCCGGGCTGAACGCGATCACGGGCGAGACGGGCGCGGGCAAGACGATCCTCGCCCAGGCGGTGGGCCTCCTCCTGGGCGGCAGGGGCGACGAGGGGTCGCTCGGGCCGGCGGCCGCCGAGGCGTACGTCGAGGCCGAGCTCGACCTGCCCGGGGGCGTGCTCGAGGACGACGCGCTGGCGCCCCTCGCCGAGCTACGGCCCGAGGAGGAGGACGGGCTCGTGCTCGCGCGCCGGATCTTCGCCGACGGACGCACGCGGGCCTACGCCTGGGGGCGGAGCGCCGCGCGCGAGGACGTCGCCCGGGCGGCGGAGCGGCTGATCGCGATGTCGGGGCAGTTCGAGCAGCGCCGCCTCGCCCGCCCGTCGTTTCAGCTCGACGTGCTCGACCGCTTCGCGGGCGAGGGCCAGCTCCGGCGCCGCGCGGAGGCGCGCCTGGCGTGGCGGGAGCTGCAGGCTGCCCGCCGGCGGCTGGTCGAGCTCGAGCGGGGCGCGGAGACCGGCGCCGCCCGCCTGGCCGAGCTGCGCGCCCTCGTGGAGGACACGGAGGGGCTGGAGCCGGGCGCCGAGGCGGAGCTGCGCGCGGCGCGCGAGCGGCTCCGCCATCTCGAGGAGCTGGCCGCGGGCGCCGCCGCCGCCGCGGCCGCGCTGACCCCGGACGAGGGCGAGGGCGCCGCCGGGCTGGCCGCGGTGGCCGAGCGGGCGCTCGCGCCGCTCGAGCGGCTGGCACCCGAGCTCGCCCGAGCGGGCGACGAGCTGCGCGACGCCGAGCTCCGGCTCCGCGAGACGGCGAGCGACCTGGCCGCCTTCCTCGCCTCCCTCGAGGCGGAGCCGGCTCGGCTCGAGGAGGTTGAGGCCGCGCTCGATCGGATCGCCGAGTCCCGGCGCCGCTTCCGCTGCGCCTCCTACGAGGAGCTGCTCGCCCGGGCCGCCGAGGCGCGCGCGGAGCTGGAGGCGATCGACGACGGCTACGACCCGGCCGCGGCAGCGGCCGAGGCGCTCGCCGTCGCGGAGTCGCACGTCGCGCAGCTCGCCGCGAGCCTGAGCGAGGCCCGCCGCGCCGCCGCCGGCCCGTTCGCGCAGGCGGTCGGCGCAGAGCTCCAGGAGATCGGCCTCGGCGCGGGCGAGTTCGCCGCCGAGGTGCGCGTGCTTCCGGGCGGGCCCGGCCCGAGCGGGGAAGACGAGGTCGAGTTCCGCATCCGTCCGAACCCCGGCCTTCCGCTCGCACCGGTTGCACAGACGGCGTCGGGCGGGGAACTCTCGCGCGTCGCCCTCGCGATCGCGGCCGTCGCGGGCGGCGAGACGATGGTCTTCGACGAGATCGACGCCGGCATCGGCGGCGAGACGGCGAACGCGGTCGGCCGGACGCTCCGGCGGCTGGGCGAGCGGGCGCAGGTGATCGCGATCACCCACCTGCCCCAGATCGCGAGCCTGGCCGAGCGGCACTTCCGGGTCGAGAAGGTGCCGGGTGACCCGACGCATACGCAGATCGGGCCCCTGTCCGAGGTGGAGCGCCGGGAGGAGCTGCAGCGGATGCTCGGCGGGGCCGAGTTCCTCTCGAGCGTCCGATGAGCTCGGGCTTCGTCGAGTTCAGCGGTCCCGCGAGGATCGACCGCCGCACGAAGCAGCTCGTGCAGCGGCTGACCGGCTCCGACATCGCGATCGTCGACCACGTCGATCTCGACCGCGTGTCGGCCGAGGAGCTCGTGGAGTCGGGCGTTCGCGTGGTCGTCAACGTCTCGCCCTCCCAGAGCGGCCGCTATCCGAACCCCGGCCCGCTCCACCTCGTGCGAGGCGGCGTTCGCCTGATCGACGCGCCCGGCGCCGAGCTCTTCGAGGAGGTGAGCGAAGGGGAGGTGCTGACGGTGCGCGGCGGGAGTCTCTTCCGGAACGGAAGCTGCCTGGTGTCCGGCCGCGTGCTCGAGGCGCACGAGCTCGCGCGCTCGCTCGCCGAGCAGCGCAGCCGGGTCACCGCCGCGCTCGAGGACTTCGCCGACAACACGATGCGCTACCTCCGCGAGGAGGGGCGCCTCCTCGCCGAGGGGATCGACTTTCCGATCCTGCGGACGCGCTTCCGCGACCGGCACGCGCTCGTCGTCGCCCGCGGGCCCGGCCACAAACGCGACCTCCGCAGCGTGCGTCCGTACGTCCGCGACTTCAAGCCCGTGCTGATCGCGGTCGACGGGGGCGCCGACGCCCTGCTCGAGGCCGGCTTCAGGCCCGACGTGATCGTGGGCGACATGGACTCCGTCTCGGACCGCGGCCTGCGCTCGGGGGCGGAGCTGATCGTGCACGCGTATGCGGGCGGCGAGGCGCCCGGCGCCGAGCGGCTCGAGCGCCTCGGCCTCCGCTACGACGGCGTCCGCGTCCCGGGGATCAGCGAGGACGTCGCGCTCCTCCTTGCGTACGAGAAGGGCGCCGAGCTGATCGTCGCGGTCGGGACGCACTTCAACCTGCTCGAGTTCCTCGAGCGGAACCGTCCCGGCATGTCGTCGACCTTCGTGACGCGTCTGAAGGTGGGCGAGATCCTCGTCGACGCGAAGGGCGTGTCGCGGCTGATCAGCCGGCAGGTGGGGCTGTGGCCGCTCGTCGTCTTCGCGCTGGCCGGGCTCGCGGCGATCGTCGTCGCCATCGTCGCCTCGCCCGCGCTGCGCCATCTCATCGAGCTCCTCTCGCTCCGGCTGCGCGAGCTCCTGGGCCTCGGCTGAGCGCGTGTTCGATCTCCGCTACCACGTCGCCTCGCTGGCGGCGGTGTTCCTCGCCCTGGTGATCGGGATCCTGGTCGGCGTCGGGATCTCGCGCAGCGGAATCACGGACAAGGCCGATCTCAAGTCCCAGCAGATCATCAACGCCCGCCTGGAGGGCGAGCTCAACGCGGCGCTCGCCCGCGCCGACGAGCTGAAGCGCGAGCAGGACGCCTTCAGGGACTCCTACGGTGCCCTGATGGCCGGCCGCCTGGCGGGCAAGCGGATCGTCCTCCTCCTCGTCGGCTCCGACGACCGCCTACGCACGATCGTCGAGCAGACGCTGCTCGACGCGGGCGCGGAGCCGCCCGCCCGGATGAAGGCGCTGAAGGTGCCGATCGACCTGCGGGCGCTCAGGCGCTCGCTCGCCGGCCGGCCCGGGCTCGCCCGCTACGCGCGGCCGGACCAGCTCGAGGCCCTCGGGCGAGCGCTCGGTGACGAGCTCGTGACGGGTGGTCCGGATCCCCTCTGGAGCACGCTCTCGGCGCAGCTCGTGGAGGAGCAGGCCGGAGGAGGGAAGCGGTCCGCGGACGGGGCCGTGATCGTCCGCTCGGCGAAGCCGCAGCAAGGGCAACCCGGTCGCTTCCTGAGCGCGCTCTACGACGGCGTCGGCGCCGCCACCCGCGAGGCCGTCGGGGTGGAGTCGTCCGCCATGGAGCCGTCAGCGATACGCGTCTACCGGCGGCTCGGGCTCTCGAGCGTGGACGACGTCGACACGCCGACGGGCCGGCTCGCGCTCGCGATCCTGCTCGCGGGCGGGCGGCCCGGCCACTACGGGCTGAAGGACTCCGCGGAGGACCTGATGCCGCCGGTCTCCCCGGTCGCCCCGCCGGCCCGGCCGACCCGCTGAGCGGCCGCCCGGAGCCGAGCTCCACGAGCGTCGAGCCCCTAAGCGTCCTCGTGTCCGCGCGGGACGAGGTGCGTACGATCGCCGCAGCGGTCGGGGCTCTCCGCACCGCGTTTCCGGAGGCCGAGGTGATCGTCGCGGACGACGGCTCGCGCGACGGCACGGCGGACGCCGCCGAGCAGGCGGGAGCGATCGCGCTCCGCCTCCCCCGCCGCGGCAAGGGGCAGGCGCTCTCGGCCGCCGAGCGGGCGGCCCCGTCCGGCGCGCTCCTCCTCTGCGACGCCGATCTGCGGGGAGACCTGCGCCCGCTCCTCGAGGTAGAGGCCGACGTGGCGATAGCCGCGTTCGCGAGGCGGCGCGGCGGCGGCTTCGGCGTGGCCAAGCGCGTCGCCCGGGAGCTGGTGCGCCTCCGGACCGGGTTCACGGCGCGGGAGCCGCTCTCCGGCCAGCGGGCGCTCTCCTCGCGAGCCCGCGCCGCCTGCTTCCCGCTCGCGCCCGGCTTCGGCTGCGAGGTGCGGCTCACGATCGACGCGCTCCGGGCCGGCCTGTCGGTGCGCGAGCTCGAGCTGCCGCTCGAGCACCGCACGACGGGGCGCGACGTGCGCGGGTTCGCCCACCGGGGGCGGCAGCTCGCCGAGGCGCTGCTCGCCACCGGACCGCTCGCCGTCAATTACCGGGGCACGCGGCTTCCGCTCGTCGGAGCGGCCGTCGCGCTCGGCGGCCTCGGCGCCCCGCGCCGGCTGGCGCTCGGTGTGGCCGGGGTGGCCCTCGTCGGACTCGCGGACGACCTCTGGGGCGGCCCGGAGCGGGGCTTCCGCTCCCACCTGGCGGCGCGCCGGACCACCGGCGTCCTCAAGCTCGTCACCATCCCGGCGCTCGGGCTAGCCGTTACCGGCTCGCCGTCCGGGGCGGTCCTCGTCGGCCTCGCAGCGAACGCCGTCAACCTCCTCGACACGCGGCCGGGGCGGGCGCTCAAGGCGTTCCTCGCCGCCGCCGCGGCGCTCCGCGGCGTCTCCGTCCCGTACGCCGTGGTCGCCGTCCTGCTCGCGCCCTACGATCTTGCGGAGATGACGATGCTCGGCGACTCGGGGTCGAACGCGCTCGGCGCCGTGCTAGGTTCTCAGTCCGTGAGGACGTTCACGGGTAGCGGTCGTCGGGTCGCGATCGCGGCGCTCGTCGGCCTCACCGTCCTCGGGGAGCGGCGCTCGCTCGGACTGCTGATCGAGCAGACGCGCGGCCTCGCGTGGGTCGACGGCCTCGGCAGGGCGCAGAGGTGAGCGGGCCCCCGACGAAGTACGTCTTCGTCACGGGCGGCGTCGTCTCCGGCCTCGGCAAGGGCATCGTCGCAGCCTCGCTGGGGCGGCTCTTGAAGGCGCGGGGACTGGCCGTTCAGGCCCAGAAGTTCGATCCCTACCTCAACGTCGACCCCGGCACGATGAGCCCCTTCCAGCACGGCGAGGTGTTCGTGACCGAGGACGGCGCCGAGACCGATCTCGACATCGGCCACTACGAGCGCTTCGTCGACGAGAATCTCTCCCGGAACGCGAGCCACACAGCCGGTGCGATCTGGGACTCCGTCCTGCGCAAGGAGCGGAAGGGCGAGTACCTCGGCGCCACGGTGCAGGTGATCCCGCACATCACGAACGAGATCAAGGCGCGCATCCGCCGGGTTGCGGAGGCGACGCCGGTGGACGTCGTGATCAGCGAGATCGGCGGCACCGTGGGCGACATCGAGTCGCTGCCCTTCCTGGAGGCGATCCGCCAGTTCCGGCGCGAGGTGGGGCCCGAGAACGTGCTCTACCTGCACGTGACGCTCGTCCCGTTCATCGAGGCGGCCGGCGAGCTGAAGACGAAGCCGACGCAGCACTCCGTCAACGAGCTGCGCCGCATCGGCGTCCATCCGGACATCGTCGTCTGCCGCTCCCGCGAGGAGCTCTCCGCCGACATCCGCGAGAAGATCGCGCTCTTCGCCGACGTGGAGCCGCAGGCGGTCGTCGCCTGCCCGGACGTCCCCGACGTCTACCTCGTCCCCTCCGTCCTGCAGGGCGAGGGCCTCGACCGCCTGGTCTGCGAGCGGCTCGGGATCGAGACCGGCGAGGCCGACCTCGGCGAGTGGCTCCAGCTGAGCGAGCGCATCGCCCGCCGCAGCGGCGAGGTCGAGATCGCGCTCGTCGGCAAGTACGTGAAGCTCCGGGACGCCTACCTGTCCGTCCACGAGGCGCTCAAGCACGCGGGCGTCCAGCACGGCGTCGCCGTGCGCGTCCGCTGGGTCGACGCGCAGGGCATGTCGCTCGACGAGGCGGCCGAGCTGCTCGAGGACGTCGACGGCGTGCTCGTGCCCGGCGGTTTCGGGTCGCGCGGGTGGGAGGGCAAGATCCTCGCCTGCCGGGTGGCGCGCGAGCGCGGGATCCCGTACCTCGGCATCTGCCTCGGCATGCACGTGGCGATCTCCGAGTTCGCGCGCCACGTCGTGGGCCTCGAGGGGGCGAACTCGACCGAGATGGACCCCGAGACGCTCTACCCGGTGATCGACCTGCTCCCCGAGCAGAAGGCGGTCGAGGATTTGGGCGGCACGATGCGGCTCGGCGGTCAGGCGGTCGAGCTGCGCGAGGGCACGCGCGCGCGGGCGGCCTACGGCGAGGCCGTCGTGCACGAGCGACACCGGCACCGCTACGAGGTCAACAACCACTTCCGGCCCCGGATCGAGGAGGCGGGCCTCGTCGTCTCGGGGACGTTCCGGGACGGCCGCCTCGTCGAGATCGTCGAGCTGCCGGAGCACCCGTGGTTCGTCGCGAGCCAGTTCCATCCGGAGTTCAAGTCGCGGCCCACGCGGCCGGCTCCGCTCTTCCGGGAGTTCGTCGGCGCCGCCCGCGAGCGCTCTCGTGACCGGTCGCACCAGGTGCTGCTCGGCCGGCTCGGCGAGCCGGCGGCCACGTAGGCTCGGTCGAGCCACCCGTTGCCGCTGCCCGACGTTCTCAGCCTGTTCACGGACCTCGCCGCGCGTCCGAGCCCGCCGGGCGAGGAGCGCGACGTGGCCGATCGCGTGCTCGCGTACCTCGACGAGCTCGGGCTCGAGACGAGCGAGGACGACGCCGGGCCGCAGGTCGGCTCCTCGATGGGCAACGTGCTGTGCGCGCTCGAGCCGACGGCGGAGGGGGGTGTGCCGATCTTCCTCTGCGCCCATCTGGACACGGTCCCGCCCGAGGGGCCGATCGAGCCCGTCGTGGAGGAGGGGATCGTGCGAAACGCGGCGGGGACGATCCTCGGCGCCGACAACAAGGCGGCGGTCGCCTCCATGCTCGAGGCGGTCCGCCGGCTCGTCGAGGAGCAGCGCTCGCACGCGGGCGTGGAGCTCCTGTTCACGCCGAAGGAGGAGGTGGGCCTCCTAGGGGCCGCCGCCTTCGACGAGAGCCGGCTCCGCGCTCGGGTCGGGTACGTGTACGACCAGGCGGCGCCGATCGGCGACGTGATCCTCGGCGCCCCCTACTCGCAGTCGATGGAGGTCTCCTTCCGCGGCCGCGCCGCGCACTCCGGCATGTATCCGGAGGAGGGACGCTCGGCAATCGCCGCCGCGGCGCGCGCGATCGCCGACCTGCGGCTCGGGCGGGTGGACGACGAGTCGACCGCGAACGTGGGCCTGATCCGGGGCGGGACGGCGGGCAACATCGTCCCGGAGCGCTGCACGTTCCTCGCGGAGGCCCGGTCGCACGACGAGCGCAAGCTCGCGGACCTCTTCCAGGAGATGCTCGACGCCGTCGTGTTCGCCGCCGCGGCCGCCGAGTGCGAGGTGCAGACGACGGTGCACAAGAGCTACAGCGGCTACCGGTTCCGGCGCGACGATCTCGCCGTCCGGCTGGCCTGCGAGGCGCTCGAGCGGAGCGGTTACGCACCGTCGCTCGGCCTCAGCGGCGGGGCGGCGGACGCGAACGTCTTCAACGAGCGCGGCTTCCAGTGCCTCAATCTCGCGAACGGGATGGCGAGCATCCACACCGCGGACGAGCACATCGCCGTCGCCGACCTCGAGGCGATGGTCGGCGTGACGCTCGCCCTCGTGGACGTCGCACGCGATGGCGCTTAGCCTGCGGCGCGCCACCGTCGGGGCGATTCTCGAGCGACACGCCGAGCTCCTGCGTCTGGAGGCCGACGGCGTCCCGTGCGTCGCGTATCCACGCCTGACCGGCCCCGTCGAGAGCGGCGACGAGGTGGTGGTCAACGTCCAGGCGCGCGAGCTCGGGCTCGGCTCGGGCGGCTTCGACGTGCTCTACGCGAACCTGACGCGCGGCCTGGGGCTGCCGCCGGACGAGGGGGCGCACGTGATGAAGCTTCCGTACACGCCGTTGCAGGCGGCCGCGCGTCACGTCGAGGAGGACGGCGAGCTCGCCGAGACGCTCGCCGGGATGCCCGTCGTCTGCTGCTCGCTGCACAGCCAGCTCGTCCCGGTCTGCGCGGGTGTCGGCCCCGACGTCCGCGTGGCCTACGTCCAGCTTCCCGGGGGCGCCTTGCCGGTCTCGCTCTCCGACGGCGTTCGCGCGCTGAAGGCCCGCGGCCTGCTCGAGAGCGCAGTCGCGGCAGGTGCGTGCCTCGACGGCGACGTGCAGGCCGTCTCGGTGCCCGCCGCGCTCGCCTGGGCCGCTGCGAGGGGCTTCGACGCGGTCGTCTGCGGCGTCGGCCCGGGCATCGTCGGCACGGGCTCGACACTCGGCCACGGCGCCACGGCGGCCGCGGAGGCCGCGAATGCCGCGAGCGCGCTCGCGGGCGCTCCGATCCTCGCTGCGCGGCTCTCGGGCGCCGAAGAGCGCGAGCGGCACCGCGGCGTCTCGCACCACACTCTGGCGGCGCTTCGACTCTGTCTCGGCAACGTCACCGTGGCCTGGCCCGGGGGCCTCGAGAGCCCCGCCGGGCTCGCGCGGAGCGAGGCGGTGGACGTGGACGGCTGGGAGGAGGCCTGCGCCGGCCTGCCACTCCTGCACATGGGGCGCGGGCCCTCGGACGATCCCGCGTTCTTCGCCGCCGCGTTCGCGGCTGGGCGGCTCGCGCGGACGCTCGTCGCGTGATGGAGGAGCGTCGGCTCGGCCCGGTTGTCGGGCTCGGCACGTGGAACACGTTCGCGGGCGACGTCGGGCGGGCGCGCGGCGTGGTCTCCGCAGCCCTCGATGCCGGCGTGCGCGTGTTCGACTCCTCGCCGATGTACGGGGAAGCGCAGAGCTCGCTCGGAGCGGCCCTCGCGGAGCGCCGCGCCGAAGCCGTCGTCGCGACGAAGATCTGGACACGCTCGCCGGTACAGGCGCGGCAGCAGCTCGAGGAGCAGCTCGGCTTCTTCGGCCGCGTCGAGCTCGAGCAGCTGCACAACCTGGCCGGCTGGCGCGAGCACCTGCCCTGGCTCGAGGACGAGCTGGCCGCCGGTCGAATCGGCCGGCTCGGCGTGACGCACTTCAGCCCGGCCGCCTTCGGCGAGCTCGCCGAGGCTCTTCGCACGCGCCGCTTCGGGGCGGTGCAGCTCCCGCTCAATCCGAGGGAGCGCTCGTGCGAGCGCGAGCTGCTGCCCCTGGCGGCGGAGCTCGGCATCCCCGTCCTCGTCATGCGCCCCCTCGGCGAGGGAGCGCTCATGCGCCGCCCACCGCGCGCGGAGGCGCTCGCGCCCCTCGCCGACTTCGGGATCGAGACGTGGTCGCAGGCGCTGCTCAAGTGGGCGCTCTCCGACGAGCGCGTGGATCTCGTACTTCCGGCAACCCGCAATCCCGAGCACGCACGCGAGAATGCACGTGCCGGGTCGCCTCCGTGGCTCGGGCCGGACGAGCGCCGGCTCGTGGAGCGGCTGGCGAGCGCGTGAGGCCCGACTCGTCGAAGACCGTCTACAGCGGCGACGTGGTCGACGTCACGCTCGAGCGCTGGGGCGAGACCGAGCGCGAGATCGTCGAGCATCCGGGCGCAACCGCGGTCGTCGCGGTCGACTGCGAGGGCTTCGTCACGCTCGTCAGGCAACGCCGCGAGGCCGCGCGTGCGGAGCTCGTCGAGCTGCCGGCCGGCACGCTCGAGACCGGTGAGGAGCCGCTCGCAAGCGCGCAGCGCGAGCTTGCCGAGGAGACCGGGCTCACCGGCGGCGCCTGGCGCGAGCTCGCCGCGTTCTACACGACCCCGGGCTTCTGCCGCGAGCGCATGCACCTCTTCGTCGCGGAGGGGCTCGAGCGCGGCGAGCCGAGCGCCGAGCCGGACGAGTCGATCGAGCTCGTGCGCGTTCCGGCGGCCGCGCTCGAGTCGTTGCTCCCGGAGCTCGAGGACGCGAAGACCCTCGCCGGCCTGCTTCTTTATTTGCGCGGCCGCTAGTCAGCCGGGCTCGCGGCAGGTACCGATCGATCGTCTAAGGTTCCGCCGCCGTGAGGATCGGCGTCGCGAAGGAGATCAAGACCGACGAGTACCGCGTCGCCCTGACGCCGGCGGGCGCGCGCGAGCTCGTGCAGCACGGGCACGACGTCCTCGTGGAGAGCGGTGCGGGCGAGGGCAGCTCGTTCCCGGACGCCGTGTACGAGGCGGTCGGAGGGCGGACGGCCCCCGCCGAGGACGTCTGGGCCGAGGCCGAGCTCCTGCTCAAGGTGAAGGAGCCGATCGAGTCCGAGTACGCCCGCCTACGCGACGGCCTCGTCCTCTTCACCTACCTCCACATCGCCGCCGACGAGCCGCTGACTCGGGCGCTCCTCGCGAGCGGCGCCCCGGCCGTGGCGTACGAGACGGTCGAGAGCGAGAGCCGCGCGCTGCCGCTCCTCGCACCCATGAGCGAGGTCGCGGGCCGTCTCGCCGCCCAGGCGGGGGCGTACTTCCTCGAGAAGCCGCTCGGCGGCCGCGGGCTCCTCCTGGGAGGCGTCCCGGGCGTGGCGCCGGGACGGGTGGTCGTGATCGGCGGCGGCATCGTCGGCTACAACGCCGCCGTCATCGCGATCGGGCTCGGCGCCAACGTGACGATTCTCGAGCGCTCGATCGACCGCATGCGACACCTCGAGGAGGTGCTGTCCGGGAGAGTGAGCCTGCTGATGTCCTCGAGCCTCCAGATCGAGGAGTCGGTGGCGGGGGCGGACGTCGTGATCGGCGCCGTGCTGATTCCCGGCGCGCGGGCGCCGAAGCTGATCACGCGCGACATGCTGCGCGGGATGAAGGACGGCGCCGTGCTCTGCGACGTCGCCATCGACCAGGGGGGCTGCGCGGAGACCTCGCGCCCGACGACGCACACGGAGCCCGTGTTCGCCGTCGAGGGCGTGACGCACTACTGCGTCGCGAACATGCCCGGAGCGGTGCCCATCACGTCGACGAAGGCGCTGACGAACGCGACGCTGCCCTACGTCGAGGCGATCGCCGACCACGGCCTCGCCGAGGCGGTCGCCCGCGACCCGGCGCTCGCCCGCGGCGTGAACGTCATGGAGGGGCGCGTCACCTACGAGGCGGTCGCCGAGGCGCACGGCCTCGACTACGCGCCGCTCGACGAGCTGCTCCCCCTCTCAGCGGTCTAGGCCCTAGCTCGCCGGCTGCTCGTCGGGCTTCGGCGGCTTCTTCGCCGGGCTCACCTTCACGACCGCCCACGTGACGGCGGCCGCCAGCGCGATCACGCAGGCGATGAACATGGCGATCCCGATCAGTCCGAGGGCGGTCTCGAGCACGGGCTCCTAGAATAGCCGCATGCCGCGCGCGTGCGTGATCGTGCTCGACGCCGTCGGGGCGGGGGCTCTGCCGGACGCCGACGCCTACGGAGACGAGGGCTCCGACACGCTGGGGAACATCGCCCGCGCGGTCGGCGGCCTCGACCTCCCCAACCTGGAGGCGCTCGGGCTCGGGAACGTGGAGACGCTGCCGGGCTGCCCGCCTCAGCCGGGGGCGCCGGCGGTCGCGGGGCGCCTCGTCGAGCGCTCGAAGGGCAAGGACACCACGACCGGTCACTGGGAGCTGATGGGCGTGGTGACTCCGCAGCCCATGCCGACGTACTCGCACGGGTTTCCGCACGACGTCATAGACCCGTTCATGCACCGCACCGGCCGAGGCGTGCTGGGCAATCGCCCGGCCTCCGGCACGGAGATCATCCAGGAGCTCGGCGAGGAGCACCAGCAGACGGGGAAGTGGATCGTCTACACGTCCGCCGACTCGGTCTTCCAGATCGCGGCCCA
>JBBSIG010000043.1:0-15305 GCA_038232215.1 Gaiellales bacterium
CTTCGGGCCGCCGCCGGACTACACCGGGCCGCCGATGAACGAGTCGGGCGCGGAGAAGCTCTTCGTGATCCGGCTCAACGACGCGGCGGTCAACCTCGGCGTGTCGGTGCTCGAGTCGACGCAGGGATCGTCGATCGACCCGTTCCTGCTCGGCTCGAAGGACGAGAACGACGTCCAGGGCTACGCGGGCACGCCCGTCAACGTGAACTCCTTGACCTTCGACTACCGGGTCGACGTGGGCGCCGCGGCCACCGTCTTCCCGCGCCAGGGCGCGTACTACGTCGCCGTCGACTCGGGCAGCGACCCCTTCAGCGGGCGCGACCTCGCGGGCCGCTACGTCCTGAACGCCTGGGTGAACGACGTCACACCGCCGCAGGTGAGGCTGCTGACGACCCGCGTCTCCGCCGGCCGGCCGACGCTCGTCGCGCGCGTGCTCGACGGCGGCGCCGGCGTCGACCCGCTCTCGCTCGCGCTCAGCTACAAGCGGATCCTCGTCGGAGCGGCCGCCTACGACGCGGCCTCCGGAATCGCCATCTTCCCGCTCCCGAAGGATGCTCCGGCACTGACGGGACGCACCCCGGGCGTCGTGGTGGCGTCGGACTACCAGGAGGCGAAGAACGTCAACACGAGCGGGCAGAACATCCAGCCCAACACCGCGTTCAAGGCCGTTCGCATCTCCGCGGTCCAGGGACCGACCCTGACCTGGCTCGCGCCCGAGTCGGGCCGCTGCGTCGGCGCTCAGGCGCGCCTCGTCGTGGACGCCGGCTCCACGAAGCCGCTCAGGGCGGTTCGCTTCCTGGACGGGGAGAGGCCGATCGCGACGGTGCGGCGCGGCGTCTCCGGCCTGTACGCGGCCGACTGGAAGACCCGCTCCACGCGCCCGGGCAAGCACACGCTCTCCGCAGTCCTCGTCGACTCGGCCGGGCGGCGCGCGACGGCGAAGCGAGTCGTTCGCGTGTGCCGCTGACGCCGACCGGGCTGCGGCGACCGGCGGGGTAAGCGGCAGACCCGGCGTGGCCGTTCCTGACGCTTCAGCCGTCGAGAGGCGGGTCGCGGTCGTCACCGGCGCCTCCAGCGGCATCGGCGCCGCGCTCGCCCGCCTGCTCGCCGGGAAGGGCTACCGTTGCGTGCTCCTCGCCCGCCGGCAGGAGCGCCTCGCC
The DNA here is from genome assembly GCA_038232215.1 of Gaiellales bacterium. Classification (GTDB taxonomy): domain Bacteria; phylum Actinomycetota; class Thermoleophilia; order Gaiellales; family Gaiellaceae; genus JBBSIG01. Next base: position 1,161 of record JBBSIG010000043.1, read on the forward strand.
GCCCTTGCGGCCGAGATCGGCGGCGAGGCGGAGGTCTGCGACGTGTCCGACCGAGAGGCGGTAGAACGCGTCGCCGGCCGGGTGCTGGAGCGGCATCCCCGCATCGCGCTCCTCGTCAACAACGCCGGTATGCCGGCGCGAGGGAGCTTCCTCGAGATCGAGCCGGAGCGGCTCGAGCAGGTGCTCGACGTGAACTTCCTGGGCGGCGTCTGGTGCCTGCGGGCGTTCCTGCCGGCCCTCGAGGCGGCCGCTCCCGCCGACGTCGTCAACGTCGTCTCGGTCGCGGGGACGGTCACCCTCGCGCCTTCCGGCCCGTATTCGGCCTCCAAGCACGCCCAGCTCGCCTTCTCGCGTGCGACTGCGGCCGAGCTTCGCCCCCGCGGGATCCGCGTGCACACCGTCAAGCCCGGCTTCGTGGAGACGGAGGGCTTTCCGCAGCGGGCCCGGATGGGGCCGCTCCTGCGCCGGCTCGTGATCGAGCCGGACGAGGTCGCGGAGCACGTGCTCGAGGCCATCGCCGAGCAGCGCACCGAGACCTTCGTGCCTTCCTGGTACCGCGCGGCCGCGCTGGCGCAAGCGGTTGTCCCTACCCTCGTGACGCGCCTCGCCTCCCGCCCGCGCCACTCCGCGTGACGAGCCCGGGACGGCGGGCGGTCGCTCCGTCGTTACACACGGTGTGAGGGTCGAGCTCCTCTTCTGGGACGGCTGCCCCTCCTACCCGGAAGCGCGCTCGCTGCTCGACGAGGTTCTGACGACGAGGCGCATCGAGGCCGACGTCGAGCTCGTCGAGGTGAGGACGCAGCAGGAGGCCGAGGAGCTCCGCTTCCCCGGCTCGCCCACCATCCGCGTCGACGGTCGCGACGTGGACGAGACCGGTGCGGGCTCGCGTCCCGCGCTCAACTGCCGCATCTACCGGCTTCCCGACGGGCGGGTCTCGCCCGTACCGAGCCGGGAGCAACTGGAGGCCGCACTGCCATGACCCCGAGCACCGGAGCCGCCACGACTGCACCCGCCTTCGAGCTGCCGGGGGTGGACGGGGCCACTCACACCCTGGAGGAGCTCGCCGAGGCGCCGGCACTCGTGCTCGTGCAGTCGTGCAACCACTGTCCCTACGTGCAGGCCTGGGAGGGCAGACTGAAGGCGATCCAGCGCGACTACGCCGACCGCGGAGTGCAGCTCGTCGCGATCAACTCGAACGACGCGACCTCTCATCCGGAGGACTCGTTCGAGGAGATGAGGGCTCGTGCGCGGAGCCAGGACTTCAACTTCCGCTACCTGCTCGACGAGGAGCAGTCGGTCGCCCGCGCGCTCGGCTCCGAGCGCACGCCGGAGGTGTTCGTCTACGACGCCGGCCGCCGGCTCGTGTACCACGGGGCGATCGACGACTCCCGGGACGAGAGCCGGGTCGAGACGCACTACCTCCGCGACGCCCTGGACGCGGTGCTCGCGGGACGGGAGCCCGCGATTCGCGAGACCCAGCCCGTCGGTTGCACGGTCAAGTGGAAGGCGGCCTGACCAGGAGGTACCAGGCGAGCTCCGCCGCGTAGGCGCGCGGAGCCAGCCCCCGCGCCCGCTCGCGCGCCTCGCCGGTGCAACCCGCGAGGTCGAGGTACGCCTCGAGCTCGCGCTCCTCCCGGTGGGTCTCCGACCGCCTGAGGACGAGTCCGTTCGCCTCGAAGAGGTGACGGAGGTCCGAGTCCGGGAGCGCCCGCGAGTGCGACGGGTCCCTCGCGCGCTCGAAGCGGTCGAGCTCGAGTGCGGAGAGCGGATCGACGGGGCCGATCTGATCGACGACCAGCACGGCGCCCCCCGGACGCGTGACGCGTGTCAGCTCGGCGACGACGAGCTCCGGCCGGGCGACGTGGTGCAGCGTCCGCAGCGTGCACGCCAGTTCGAACGACGACGGCGCGAACGGAAGCCGCGTGGCATCGCCCTCGACGAAGCGCACGTTCGGATGGGAGGCGGCGCGCCTGCGGCCCTCCGCCAGGAGCTCGGGAACCAGGTCGAGAGCGACCACCTCGCGCACGAGCGGGGCGAGCGCGAGCGCGAGGGCGCCGGCACCCGTCCCGACGTCGAGCGCGCGCTCGTCGCCGCGAGGCTCCAGAAAGCGGAGCACCTCGCGGGCGAGCTCCTCCGCGCGGGCGTCCTGCAGTGCCGCCAGCTGCCTCGCGGTCGCGGCGAAACGCTCCCCGGAGCTCACGCGCGCACCCGGCGCGCGAGCTCGAGCGCCTGCTCCCTCGTCTCGATCGTCCCGGCCGCCCGCTCCTCCGCGATCAGCTCGAGCGTGCGACCGATCTCGGGCCCGGGCGGAAGTCCGAGCTCGTCCCCCCGCACGAGCGGCTCGGCCGGCTCGGCTCTCCGTGCGGTCTCGACCGCCTCTCTCAGCTGCTCCGCGCCGAGGAACGCAAGCGCGTCGAGAGACCACGGCTCCGTGGCGCGGCGGAACCTGTGGACGGCGCGCGGCGAGTCGTCCGACGGGGGCTCCGCGCCGAGGAGGACGCGCGCGTAGCGCTCGAGCTCACGCGACGGACGCAGGCGGTCGAGCTCGCCGCCGAACGCGGCCACCAGACGAAACGAGGGCGAGTCGAGCCGGCCGAGGCGGGCGTCGAGCGAGCCGCCGAGCGCCTGCAGGAGACCGAGCGCCGCGAGACGCCGATAGCCGGCGGCCGACAGTCGCTCGAGCTCGGCCAGCACTCGCTCGGTGGCCGCCTCCTGGACGAGCGAAGCGTGGGCGCGCACGAGCTTCTCGCCCGGTGGATCGAGCCGAAAGCCGAGCTCGTCCTCGAGGCGAGCCGCGCGGAGGAGGCGAAGCGGGTCGTCCTCGAAGATCCGCTCGGAGACGGCCCGGAGCGTCCGCCGCTCGACGTCTCCCCGCCCGCCCAGCGGATCGACGAGCGTCCCGCCCGCGAGCGGCTCTGCCATCGCGTCGACGGTGAAGTCCCGGCGACGCAGGTCGTCCTCCAGCGACCCGTGGAGCGGGGTGAAGTCGATCGTCCGATCGTCCGGGAGCACGACTCGCCACGCGCCGTGCGCGCTCGAGAGAGGAAAGGGCGCTCTCCCGGTCTCCCGGGCGCACGCACGCGCGGCGCGCTCGGGCGCCGCGCAGACGACGTCGAGATCGAGCACGGGCCGGTCGAGTAGCCGATCCCGAACAGCTCCTCCGACGACCCATGCCTCTTCACCGGCGAGCACGTCGTGCACGAGCTCACGCACCGTCGACCACCGTCCGGCGAGCCCGCTCCGGCCCGGTCTCGATTCCGCAGAGGAGCTCATATGCGATCGTCCGGGCCACCTCCGCGTGCCGCTCGACGGACACACCCGGGCCGATCAAGACGACCGGCGCTCCGACCGGCTGCTCCCGCCCCAGCTCGACGGCGAAGGAGTCCATCGAGATCGTCCCGACGACGGGGCACGGCTCATCGGCGACGAGGACCGACGTGCCGGTCAGGTCGCGCCGGAAGCCGTCGGCGTAGCCGACCGGCACGAGCCCGATCCACGCCGGGCTCTCCGCGCGGAAGCGCCGGCCGTAGCCGGTGCTCTCGCCCGGCTCGAGCCGCCGGACCTGGGCGAGGTGGCTGCGCCAGGCCAGCACGGGCTCGAGGCCGTCGCGCTCCGGCTCGCCGAACGGCGACACGCCGTAGAGCGCGAGCCCGCAGCGCGCCGCGTCGAGACGCGCCTCGGGCAGGCGAAGCGCGGCGGCGCTGTTCGCGATGTGGTGGGTCAGGTGTCCGTACGGAGAGACGGCGGCGAGGAAGCGCCCGAGCTGCACGCCGGCGAAGCGCGCATCCGTGTCGGCGGTCGCGAAGTGGCTCATCAGGCCGACGACCTGCGCCGGCGGAGGCGGTAGCTCCGAGAGGCCGAAGCGGCCCATGCCGGTGTCGAGCTCGACGTGGACCGGAAGCCCGTCCGGGAGCTCGAGGCGCGAGACGGCGAGCTCGAGCCGGCCCTCCCGCGCCGGCGCGGTCTCCTCGGGCGCAGTGGGGCCGAGAACGAGGATGCGCGCCTCCGGGAAGGACGAGCGCAGAGCCAGCCCCTCGGGCACCGTGGCCACGCAGAGCGCCCGCGCGCCTCCGTCGAGCGAAGCCCCGGCGACGTCGGTCGCACCGTGCCCGTAACCGTCTGCCTTGACGACCGCCCAGAGCTCCGCTCCCTCGAGCGCGCGCACCAGCGTCGCGGCGTTTCGCCGCAGCGCGCCGAGGTCGATCGCGATCTCCGACCTGTCCAGGGGCGGGTCGACAGCCTTCACCCGGCGAGCGCCTGCGGCAGCAGGGCGATCACGTCGCTCGCGACGAGCCCGACCTGCCGGGGCGCGAGGGCCGCGGCGGCGCCGTGCGCCGTGGCCGCGGCGGCCGCTGCCAGGCGCGGCTCCATCCCCTTCGCGAGGAACGCGGACAGGATCCCCGTGAGCACGTCGCCCGTACCCGCGCTCGCGAGTCCATGGGCGTCGACCGGGCAGACGAGCACACCCTCGCCGGGCGCGGCGATGAGCGTGTCGGGGCCCTTCAGGAGGGTGACGCACCCGAACCGGTCGGCCACCCGCCGGACCGCGTCTAGCCGGTGGGCCGAGACCCGGCTCGACTCCTCTCCGAGCAGCCGTGCGAGCTCGCCGGCGTGCGGGGTCAGGACGCGGGGGGCAGACCACTCGGACGGCTCCAGCTCCCAGAGCGCGTCCGCGTCGACGACGACGGGCAGCTCGAGCTCGCCGAGCAGACGGCGGACGAGCTGCCGAATACCCGGCGCACGGCCGAGACCAGGGCCGAGAGCGACCGCGCCCGCGCGCCCGGCGAGCTCCAGGATCTCGTCCGCGGCGGTCATCGAGAGCGACCCGTGCTCCTCGGGAAGCGGCCGCTTCACGGCCTCGAGCAGGCGCTGCTCGAAGACGCCGATCGTCGACGCCGGAACGGCGACCGTCACGTACCCCGCGTCGGCGCGAAAGGCGGCCTCGGCCGTGAGGCAGGGAGCGCCCGTGAGCCCCGTGGAGCCACCGACGACGAGCACCGAGCCGGCCGAGTACTTCGTGTCGCGGGCGCCCCGCCTCGGCACGTGCGCCAGGATCTCCGCGTTCACGAGCCGGTGCTCCGTCGAGCCCGGCGCGAGCCCGATGTCAGGGACCACGACCCGACCGGCGTGGAACCTTCCGGGCGCGACCACGAGCCCGACCTTCGGCCCGTGAAAGGTGACGGTCAGCGTGGCCTCGACGGCGACTCCCGCCACCTCGCCGGTGGAGGCGTCGACGCCCGACGGCAGATCGACCGCCACGATCGGGCAGCCGGCTGCGCTCATCCGCTCGATCAGCCGGGCCGCCTCGGGGCGAGGCGCACCCGAGAAGCCGGTGCCGAAGAGAGCGTCGACGATCACGTCCGGCTCGCCCAGACCTGCCTCCGCAGTCGCTGCGTCGACGACCGAGACTCGACGACCCGCTTCGCGGAGCGCCTCGCCGGCAATGCGCCCGTCCCCGCCGTTCGACCCCCCGCCGCAGACGACTGTGAAAGAGGTCGCGTCGGGAAAGCACTCGAGCGCGTGCCCGGAGACGGCGCGCCCAGCCCGCTCCATCAGCTCGGGCGCGCTGTCCGGAAAGCCGGGGTAGCGCCGCTCCGCCGCTCGCATCTCGGCGGCGGTGAAGAGCGGCTCAAGCATCGCGGGGCGTGACGACGCAGATCGCCGCCGCAAGCTCGCGCGAGTGCGTCATCGAGAGGTCGATCCCGCCCGCTCCGGCGGCCTCCGCCCAGGCGAGCGTCCGGCCCGAGAGGCTCACCCGCGGCTTCGGGCGGCCGGCGATCTCGATCTCCTTCCACGTGAAGCGCACCCCCGAGCCGAGCGCCTTGCCCACCGCCTCCTTGCCGGCGAAGCGGCCCGCGTAGCTCTCGGCGGGGTTCGGCCTGGAGTCGCAGTACCGGCGCTCGCTCTCGGTGAAGCACCGCGACCGGAAGCCGGGATAGCGGTCGAGCGCGCGCCTGATGCGCTCGATCTCGATCAGGTCGATCCCGACCTTCACAGCGCCTGCTCGAGCCAGCCGGGCAGCTGGGCGATCGACGAGATGATGCCGTCTGGCGTGATGCCGGAGCGCTCGACGGCGTCGGGCCGGAACTTGCCGGTCCGGACCAGCACCGTCCTCATCCCGAAGCGCTGGGCACCGCCGATGTCCGCCTCGATGTCGTCGCCCACCATCCATGCCCGCTCGGCGTCGCCGTCGACCGCCTCGAGCGCGGCACCGAAGTACGCCGGGCTCGGCTTGCCGAGCACGGTGGCGACGACGCTCGCGGCGTACTCGAGCCCGGCCACGAAGGCGCCGCTGTCGAGGAGCGGCCCGTGCCGGGTCTGCCACCAGCGATTCTTGTGCAGGCAGTAGAGCTCCGCCCCCGCGTCGAGCTCGGCGAAGGCCCGCCCCAGATTCATGTACGAGAACACCTGGTTCGATGCCGGCGTCTCGTCCGCGCCGCCGATCAGAACCGCGCTCGCCCCCTCGCCGACGAGATCGATGCCTTCCAGGTCGTCGACGATGGCGGGCATCGTAATCGCGAGCACGCGCCGCCCTCGCAAGGCTCGGGCGGCCGTTCGGGGCGTCGTCTGCAGCTCGTCCTCGTCCAGCTCGATCCCGAGCTCGCGCAGCTCGCCGGCAAGCGTCTCGCGCGTACGGGTGGTGTTGTTCGTGACGAAGCGCAGACGGTGACCGTCCGCCCGCAGGCGGCGGACCGCCTCGGGCCCTCCGTGGATGGGCTCGCCGGAGACGTGCAAGACGCCGTCGACGTCCAGCAGAATCGCAGCCATGGACGGCGAGTCTATTCGGGTGACCCGCTCGGTCGTGCTCCCCCGCTCGGAGATCGAGCTGCGTTTTTCGCGCTCGAGCGGGCCCGGAGGCCAGCACGCTCAAAAGTCGGAGACACGGGTGGAGGCGGTGCTCGACGTGGAGGCCTCCAGAGCGCTCACCCCGGTCCAGAAGCAGCGCGTCACGAGCCGGGTGGGGCCGATTCTGCGGGCGGTCGCCCAGGACCAGCGCAGCCAGTGGCAGAACCGCGAGCTCGCAGTCGAGCGCCTGGTGGAGGCGCTGCGGGCGGCACTCCGCGTGCCGCGCACGCGAGCTCCGACCAGGCCGAGCGCCGCCTCGCGCGAGCGCCGGCTCGAGCAGAAGCGCCGGCGCGGTGAGACGAAGCGGCTTCGCCGGCCGCCGCCCGAGTAGCGGCGAGCGCTACTCGACGGTGACGGTCTTGGCCAGATTCCGGGGCTGGTCGACGTTCAGGCCGCGGAGCCGGGCGATGCGGTACGCGAGCAGCTGGAGCGGCAGCACCGCGAGCGCCGCCTGCAGGAAGGGGTGGGTGCGGGGCACGTAGATGACGTCGTCCGCGTGGTGCTGGATGTCCTCGTTGCCGTCGGTCGCGATCGCGATCACCTGCGCGCCGCGCGCCCTCGTCTCCTGGATGTTCGAGACGACCTTGTCGTAGACGTGGCTGTCGGTGGCGATGCAGACGACCGGCGTCTCCGAGTCGAGCAGCGCGATCGGCCCGTGCTTCATCTCGCCGGCCGAGTAAGCCTCGGTCGGGATGTACGAGATCTCCTTCAGCTTCAGCGCTCCCTCGAGGCACACCGGCAGGCCGATGTGGCGACCGAGGTAGAGGAAGAACGGCTTGTCGTAGTGCCGTTCCGCGATCTCCTCGATCGGATGGCTGCCGTCGAGGAAAGCCGAGATCTTGTCCGGCAGCTCGTGCAGCTCCTCCAGCAGTCCGGCGATCGCGTCCTCCGGCAGCGTCCGCCTGACCTGCGCGAGCTTGAGGGCGATCAGGTACAGGAGCGACACCTGCGCCGTGAACGTCTTCGAGGCGGCGACGCTCACCTCGAGGCCCGCTCTCGTATAGAGGACCGAGTCGACCTCGCGCGTGATCTGCGAGCCCATCATGTTCGTGATCCCGAGCGTGTGTGCGCCGGACTCCCTGGCGAGACGAAGCGCGGCGATGGTGTCCGCCGTCTCGCCCGACTGGGACATGCCGATCACGAGCGTGTCTTTCGAGAGAACCGGGTTTCGGTAGCGCCACTCGCTCGCGATGTCGGGCTCCACGGGCAGCCGCGCCCACTCCTCGAGCACGTAGCGGCCGACCACGCCGGCGTGGTACGCAGTGCCGCACGCGAGGATCACGATGCGGCGCAGGTTCCGGAGCGCCTTGTCCCCCAGCCCGAGGCCGTCCAGCTCGAGCCGTCCGTGCCGAACGCGGTCGCCGATCGTCTCCCTCACCGCGTCGGGCTGCTCGTAGATCTCCTTGAGCATGAAGGTCTCGTAGCCCTGCTTCTCGGCGCTCTCGTCGTCCCAGTCGACCTCGATCACGTCGCGCTCGATCGGGCCGTTCGCGACGTCGAAGAAGGTCGCCCCCTCCCGCGTGATCGCCACGACCTCGCCGTCCTCGACGAGCTGGATGCGGCGGGTCTCGCGCAGGAACGCGGTCGTCGCGGAGGCGAGGAACATCTCGTCCTCGCCCACGCCCACGACGAGCGGGCACTGCAGCCGCGCGCCGACGAGCAGGTCCGGGTGCGCACGATGGATCACGACGAAGGCGAAATGGCCCTCGAGCTCACGATAGGCGGCACAGACCGCAGCCACGAGATCGCCTGCGTAGTGCCGCTCGACGAGATGCGCGACCACCTCGGCGTCCGTCTCTGACCTGAAGGCATGTCCCTCCGCCTCGAGCGAGCCCCTCAGCTCCCGGAAGTTCTCGACAATCCCGTTGAGAACGATCGCGACCTCTCCGTCGTCGCACCCCGTCAGCGGATGCGCGTTCTCCTCGGCGACGCGTCCGTGGGTCGCCCAGCGCGTGTGGCCGAGGCCCGTGGTCGACTGCGAGCCGTTCGGGCCCGCGGCCTCCTTGAGCATCGCGAGATTGCCGACAGCTCGTACGTAGTCGAGCCCGTCGCGCTCGACGAGCGCGATGCCCGCCGAGTCGTACCCCCGATACTCGAGACGCTCGAGTCCCTGGAGCAGGAGGGGCTTCGAGGCCCGGGTCCCCACGTATCCGATGATTCCGCACACCTTGAAGCTCCTTCCCTCGAAACTCCGCTGCGGCTACCGGATGAAGCCCGGTGCGAGACTCTGACGCTGGCTTGTGCTGAAAAACCTCTCTGAAAACGTATAGAGCCCGGCCTCTTCCCACCTCCCCGCCATCGGGGCGACGACTCAGCCGAGCTCGCGTCGAACGAGAGCGGTGATCGTAGCACACATCCTCTCCGCCTCGGCAAGCGTCTCGGCCTCCGCCAGCAGGCGGATCACGGGCTCGGTCCCGGAGGCGCGGACGAGCAGCCGGCCCCTCGCACCGAGCTCGGCGTTCAGCCGCTCGACCTCCGCCGCGACGGCTGCCGGTACACCCCTGCTCTTCGCCGGCACGTCCACTCTCACCTGCGGCAGGCGGCGCAGCACCGCGGCTGCCTCGGCGAGCGGCCGGTCTTCGAGAGCCGCACAGAGGAGCAGCGCCGCGGCCAGGCCGTCGCCCGTGACGTGTCCGTCGAGATAGATCAGGTGCCCGGACTGCTCTCCACCGAGCAGGCCTCGCTCGCGCCGGAGCGCCTCGAGCACGTAGCGATCTCCGACGTCCGTCGTCACGACGGCGATCCCGTGCTCGCCCATGAGGCGGTGGAAGCCGAGGTTCGTCATCGTGGTGACGGCGACGAGCTCGACGCCGAGGTGCAGGGCGAGGATCGCGAGGATCCCGTCGCCGTCGACCGGCCGGCCGCCCGCGTCGACCGCGAGCATCCGGTCGCCGTCGCCGTCGAAGGCGACGCCGAGGTCGAGGCCGCCCTCCCGCACCGTCTGCTGGAGCAGGGCGAGATCGGTCGCGCCGCAGCCGACGTTGATGTTCGTACCGTCCGGCGCGTCGCCAATGGCCGTTACCGTCGCTCCGAGGGCCTCGAAGGCCCGCGGCGCCAGTCCCGAGTAGGCGCCGTTCGCGCAGTCGACTGCGAGCCGCAGTCCCGTGAGATCGGAGCCGAAGCGCTCTACCACGTGCTCGAGGTAGCTGTCGGTCGCGACGCCGATGCGGTCGATCGCCCCTTCCGCTTCCGCCTGGACGTCCGCGTCCAGCAGACTCTCGATCTCCTCCTCCTGCCGGTCTGAAAGCTTCCGGCCCTCGCCGTCGAAGAGCTTGACGCCGTTGTACTCGGGAGGATTGTGCGAGGCCGAGATGACCGCGCCGAGATCGAGTGCCAGCAGCGCCACCGCGGGTGTTGGGAGCACGCCGGCGAGTACGGCGTTGCCCCCTGCGGCGGCGACCCCGCGCGCGAAGGACTCCTCCAGCTCGGGTCCGGAGCCACGCGTGTCGCGCCCGACGAGGACGCGTCCTCGGCCGGACCAGAGCGCCGCCGCCCGCCCGAGCCGCTCGACGAGCTCCGGGGTCAGGTCTTGCCCGACGACACCGCGAACGCCGTCAGTGCCGAAGTACCGCCGCGCCACAGCCGCAGTTTGTCCGGTTCTCCCGAGCGAAGCGAAGGGACTAGCTCATCACGCTGGAAGTGCGAAGCACTTTCAGCGTTTGGAGAACTGCGGCGCGCGGCGGGCCTTGTGCAGTCCCGCCTTCTTGCGCTCCACGATCCGTGCGTCACGTGTCAGGAACCCCTGGCGCTTCAGCGGGACCCGCAGCTCCGGATCCGCGTCGACGAGAGCACGGGCGATCCCGTGACGAACCGCGCCCGCCTGCCCGCTCGGACCACCGCCGTGCACCCGCACCCGGATGTCGTAGCTCCCCTCGAGGCCGACGGTCCTGAGCGGCGCAAGCGCAAGCGCTCGCTGCGCGGGTCGCGGGAAGTAGTCCTCGATCGTCCTGCCGTTGAACCACGTCGCCCCGTCGCCCGGGCGCAGGATCACGCGGGCCACCGAGGTCTTCCGCTTACCGGTTCCCAGGTACTGGGCGCGCTCGGCCATCACGTCCGCTCCAGCTTCAGCGCCTTCGGCGCCTGCGCCTGGTGCGGGTGCTCGGGCCCGGCGTAGATCTTCAGCTTCGTGATCTGGGCGCGCGAAAGCCGGTTGCGGGGCAGCATGCCCTTGACCGCCTTGCGCAGCACCTCCGTCGGCCGGCGGTCGAGCTGCTCGCGCAGGGTTCGGCTGCGCAGTCCCCCCGGATACCCCGAATGGCGGTAGTAGCGCTTCTGGTCGAGCTTCTGGCCTGTGACCGCGACCTTCTCCGCATTGACCACCACGACGAAGTCGCCCGTGTCCACGTGGGGTGTGTACTGCGGCTTGTTCTTGCCGCGCAGGGTGTCCGCGATCTGGGTGGCCAGCCGTCCGAGCGTCAGCCCGTCGGCATCGACGAGATACCAGTCGCGGGCGACCTCTCCGGGCTTTGCGGTGTACGTCTTCACGGCAGAGAAAGAGGCGGACTCCGCGCCCGCCGGCGGCCGATTCTAGCAGCCCAAGGGCGGGGGAGAGCCCGCTCCCCGCCCTTCGCACGTGCAACCCGCTCTTACGCCGAACAGCTCGCGGTCGGGTTGAGTGCGCGAGCATCCCGCCCGGCTCGGCTGCCAGAGCCAGACGTGCCGGTAGCGCATCGCCAGCAGCAGCTGCCGGCCTCACCAACGCGCGCAGCTCGAGAAGCCGTACGCGCGCGCGGCCGCGTGAGCCGTGTCGATCAGCGACTGCGCCCGCCTGGCGGCGGCCATGTACGCGGCGTTGCCGGATCTCGCCGCCGCGACGACGCCCACTATGCCCTTGTTGATCGCGACGTTGGCCAGGCCGAGCATCCGGCTGACCGCGGCCCGGTCGTCCGCGGGTGGCGTAAGCGCCCGCAGCGCGGCCAGCGTACGACGGTCGATCGCTAGCCACTTGTCGCCGTTCGCGGCAGCCCTGGCTGCCGGATAGAGCCGTCCCAACCGGCCGAGTTGCACGATGGCCCTGGTGCAGATCGCGTCGGCCTTCGCGATGTACTGCGGCTTCGTCAGCTGCGCGCTCGCGCCGGCCGTGGTGGCAGCCGCAGAGGCCACCGCGACGACCACTGCGCCAAACGCTCCTACGAGACGCCTCTTCCTCATCTCATTCACTCCTCTCGTCGACTGCATCGATCACAATCCAGGAAGGCGCCTTAGCGGCGGTATAGCGGCGGCTTTCGAGAGGAGGCAGATGGACTACCGGATCCTTGGCCCGCTCAAGATCTCGGGTGCCGCCGGACCGATCGCGGTCAGCGCCGCCAAGCACCGCGCGCTGCTCGCGCTGCTCCTTCTTCATCCAGACGAGGTCGTCTCGGTCGAGGCGCTCGTCGATGCTCTCTGGGGCGAGCGTCCGCCCGCCTCGGCCCGCAAGCTGCTGCAGATCTACGTCTCCGCCCTGCGCAAGGGCCTCCCCGAGGCGACGATCGTCACGCGCTCGCCCGGGTACCTGCTCGAGCTCCACAGCGCCGAGCTCGACAGCGTCCGCTTCGAGCGCTTGCTCGACGACGGTCGGCGGGCACTCGGCGAGGGCAACGCCGCGCTCGCCTCGGCCCTGCTGGCGCGCGGGCTCCGCCTCTGGCGCGGGCCCGCTCTCGCCGATTTCGCCTACGAGGACTTCGCCCGTGCCGAGGCGGCGCGACTCGAGGAGCTTCGGCTGATCGCGCTGGAGGAGCGCATGGAGGCGGAGCTGGCGCTCGGCCGGCATGCCGATCTCGTCGCTGACTTGCAGGTGCTCGTCGGCGAGCAGCCGCTGCGGGAGCGCGTCCGTGGCCAACTGATGCTGGCGCTCTACCGGGCCGACCGGCAGGCGGAGGCGCTCGAGGCTTATTCGGACGCTCGCCGGGATCTCGTCGACAAGCTCGGGCTGGAGCCCAGCCGGGAGCTGCGCGAGCTCGAGCAGGCGATCCTGAACCAGGATCCCGCGCTTGCTCGCGGGGCGTCCCAGCAAGCGGCCGGCCCGTCCCTCCCGGTGCCGGCCACCCCCCTGATCGGTCGGGAGCGCGAGGCCGGTCGCCTCACCGCGTTGCTCGAGCAGCCGGACGTCCGCCTCGTCACGCTCACCGGACCGGGAGGAATCGGCAAGACCCGGCTCGCGCTCGAGACCGGCGCGCGAGCGCTCGACCGGTTCGCCAACGGCGTCGTGCTCGTCGAGCTGGCCGCGATCGGCGACCCGGCGCTCGTGCTGCCGAGGATTGCCGAGGCGCTCGAGGTCAAGGAGCAGCCCGGCGTGCCACTGCAGCGCACGCTGGAAGATGCTCTGCGGCCGCTCGAGCTGCTGCTCGTCCTCGACAACGTCGAGCAGGTCGTCACCGCCGCTCCGGCGCTGGCCGGACTGCTCGCGGCGGCACCTCGGCTGAAGCTGCTCGTGACGAGCCGCGCGCTCCTGCGGCTCTCGGGCGAGCACGTCTTCCCCGTGCCTCCCCTGCCCCTGCCCGCCCCGCGCGAGCTCGGGGACTTCGAGCGCGTCTCGCAGAACGCATCCGTATCCCTCTTCCGCGAGCGAGCGCGGAGCGTGAAGGCCGACTTCACCCTGACGACCGAGAACGCGCCGGCGGTCGCCGAGATCTGCACGAGACTCGAGGGGGTGCCGCTCGCGATCGAGCTGGCAGCCGCGCGCGCCCGCTTGCTGACCCCGCACGCCCTGCTCGACCGACTCGGCCGGCGCTTACCGCTCCTGACCGAGGGGGCGTGGGACCTACCGGCCCGCCACCAGACGCTCCGAGCCACGATCGACTGGAGCTACGACCTGCTCGGACCCGCCGAGCAGCAGCTGCTCGCGCGGCTCTCGGTCTTCGTCGGCGGCTGGACGCTCGAGGCGGCGGAGGCCGTTTGCGGCCCCGACGACGTGCTTGCACGGATGACCGCGCTGCTCGACTCGAGCCTCGTCGGTGCAGATCCCGATTCGCCGGAGCCTCGGTGGAGGATGCTCGAGACCGTGCGCGAGTACGCACTCGAGCAGCTCACAGCCGCAGGCGACACGGCCGCGCTTCGCCAGCGCCACGCCGAGCATCTCGTCGCTCTCGCGGAAGCGGCGGAACGGGAGCTCGCAGGGGCTGAGCAGGCCGCCTGGCACCAGCGGCTCGACGCGGAGCACGACAACCTGCGCGCCGCGCTCGGCTGGCTGCGCGAGTCGGGGCAGGCCGAGGACGAGCTCCGCGTCGCGGCCGCACTCGGACGGTTCTGGTACGTGCGCGGCCATCTCAGCGAGGGACGACGCCGGCTCGAGGAGGCGCTTTCGCAGGTCGGCGACGC
>JBBSIG010000044.1:0-15019 GCA_038232215.1 Gaiellales bacterium
CGCCGAAGTAGCCGGCGGAGACGACGACGACGCGGTCCCCCGGCGCGCAGAGGTTCGCGATCACGGATTCCATCGCGCCCGTCCCCGAGGCCGTGAAGAGGAGGACGTCGCCTTCCGTCCTGTAGACCTCGCGCAGGCGCCAGAGGCAGCGCTCGTAGACCGGTCGGAAGTCGGGGCTGCGGTGATGGACGACCGGCGCGGCGAGCGCGGCGAGCACCTGCGGCGGGACCGGCGTCGGCCCCGGAGTCATGAGGTACTGCTTGCCCGGCATCGTCCGGTGAGCGTAGCTCAGCCGGCGGCCGCAGCCGACGCTACCCGGGGCCACTACGCTCACAGCCGTGGAGCCGATCCTGGCCTTCGCGGCGGCGCTCGTGACCCTGCGGCTCGCGGGGGCGCTCGCCGGCCGCTGGCGTGTGCGCCGAAGACCCGAGCTGCTCGCCTGGACCGCGTCACTGCTCTCCTACGCGCTCGCGTCGGCCGCCCTCGCGTGGGGCGCCGCGGCGGGCTGGGACGAGCGCGCCTTTCGCGCGTACTACCTCTTCGGGGGCCTGCTGACCGCTCCCCTGCTCGGCGCGGGCTCGCTTCTACTCGCCGGCCGTCGCTGGGCGAGCCCGCTCGTCCTGCTCTACGTCGGACTTGCCGTCGGCGTCGCGGTCGCGGCGCCCCTGCACCGCTCCTTCGACGGAGCCGGGCTTCCGGCGGCGCAGGACCATCTGGCCTTCTTGCCGGGCCGGCTCGTCGCCGTGCTCGGCAACACGCTCGGCACGCTCGCCGCGCTTGCGGTGGCCCTATCCACCTTCCGCCGCCGGCCACTCGGAAACGCCCTGATCGTGGCCGGCCTCGTGGTCGCAGGGACCGGCAGCGCGCTCGCCGGGCTCGGCGAATCGGGCACCGCGGCAAGCCTCACTGCCGCCGCGCTCCTCCTTTACGGGGGTTTCACCCGCCCCGCCCGCGGCTAACCATCCGGGCGGACTGCCGTCTCATGCTGTTGTAGGAAGGGGTCTATGCGGCGACTTCACTTGGCTTTCATCGCGTTTGTGAGCGTGTGCGCGCTCGGTCTCGCCCTGCTCACGATTCCGGACGAGGGGTCGGCGCGGATTGCTCGCGACCGCGCCGTGCTGAAGAAGATCGTCCGGCTGAAGCATGTCACGTGGCGCTGGCAGCATCTGATGCGCAGGCCGCGGACGCGCGTCCACCTCCCCGCCGCCACGCATCGCACGCGCCTCAGGCTCCTGCGCCGGTGGCGCCTGCACGCGACCCAGGCGCTCCGGCAGGCGCACCACCCGCCGCACCTCTCCTCCTGGCTCTGCATTCACCGCTTCGAGGGCTCCTGGGCGGCGAATACGGGCAACGGCTACTACGGCGGGCTGCAGATGGACTGGTCGTTCCAGCGCGCCTACGGCCTCGACCTGCTCCGGCGAAAAGGAACGGCCGACCGCTGGACCCCGCTCGAGCAGATGTGGGTGGCCGAGCGCGCGCACCAGAGCGGCCGCGGCTTCTCGCCCTGGCCGAGCACGGCCCGCTCGTGCGGCGTGCTATAGCGCTCGGGCCGGCCCCGACCGCCCCGTTTCGCGACCGGCCCTCGGCGCACGCGACCGGCTACGTGGTGAGCAGCCGCTCGAAGAAGGAGCGATACCGCTTCAGAGCGACGCGCAACGTCTCCGTATCTGCCTCGTCGCCGGCGGCCCACTGCTCCTCGAGCAGCTTCCGCTCGTCGGCGAACGTCTGGGCGAGACGCTGCATCAACTCCGCGACGAGTCCGTCCGCCTGCTCGACGACCCGACGGGGATCGTCGACGAAGCCCGTCTGTACCTCGAGCCAGCGATCACGGAAGCCGCTCGTCTCGTCCGGAGAGAGCAGCGGCTCGAGCTCCGCCTCGTCGACGTGCTGGGGCTCGCCTGCGGAAGCCTCGGCGTCCGGGACCGGCTCGGGGGCCGCGATGTCGGCCGTCGTCAGCTTGTCGCGCTCCTCCGTCATGACGCCTCCACTCGATCGGTCTCGAGCAGATCCTCGAACAGCGAGCGGTAGTGCTTCATCGCCTGGCGCAGATCCTCGGTGCTCGCCTCGTCGCGACTGCTCGCCAGCGAGATCGCATGGCCGGCGCGGTAGTCCTCGACCAGCCGTGGGTGGTCGACCGAGACGAGATCCGAGCGCTCCTCGAAGTCTCCCGTCGGATAGCCACGGTCTTCCATCACGTCCCGGACGAGCCGGTCCGCCTCGGAGACGGCCCCGGCGGGGTCGTCGACGAAACGCGCCTGGGTCGCGGCCCAGGCGCTCGAGTAGCGGTCGTGCGCCGCCGGCGAGAGCGACCGGATCTCGAGCTCCTCACGGCGCTCCTGACGCTCCACCAGCGCGCTCTCTGCCTCGCGCCGGCTCCCCGTCTGATCGACCGTGCGGTCGTACTCCGGGCCGAATCCCTCCCGCAGACGCCGCGAGCGACGCGTTCGCCCGACGCTCCAGAGGATGACACCGATGACGACGATCGCCGCCACGACGAGAACGATCCACAACCACGTGTCCACCGTTGCCTCCTGCCTCGTTTGGCTCGCGCACCTCGGAAGGCGCGGGGGGTCGTCCTCCGGCTACCCGCGCCGGGACGACCGCAAACGAGGTGCTAGCCGAGACGCTCACGCAGGAGCGCGTTGACCGCCTTCGCGTCGGCCTTGCCGCCCGTCTCCCGCATCACCTGCCCGACGAAGAAGCCGAGTAGGCCGGCCTTGCCCAAGCGGTAGAGGTCGACCTGCGACTCGTTCGCCGCGAGCACGCGCTCGATCACGGGCTGCAGCTCGAAGGGGTCGGTGACCGCTGCCTCGGCGACGTGGCGATCGGCGGAGAAGCCGGGCTCCCCCGCCTGGGCGAGCGCCTCCGCGAAGGCGGCGCGGGGGATCCTGTCCCTGGCCTCGATCAACCTGGCGAGCTCTCCCGCGTCGACTGCGGCCGGGTCGACGCCCGTGGCGGCGAACTGGTTCATGAGCACGTTGGCGCTCGCCTTCGGCTCGGCGCCGGCGGCGACCACGGCGGCGTAGAGGGCGTCGCGTCCGCCTGTGACGAGGCCGACCGCCCCGGCGAACCCCACCGCGTCCTCGAGCCGGCGGATGCGTGCGCCGGGAAGCTCGGGCAGCTCGTCGCGGAGACGCTCGACGAGCTCGGCGGGCGGCTCCACCGGCACGAGATCGGGCTCGGGGAAGTAGCGGTAGTCGTCCGCCTCCTCCTTCGCGCGATGAGGCGTCAAGAGGCCCGTCGCGGCATCGAAGTCGTAGGTCTCCTGCGCCACCTCCCCGCCCGACTCGTACACTGCGATCTGCCGCTTCGCCTCGTGCTCGATTCCCCGCCCCACGTAGCTGAACGAGTTCATGTTCTTGAGCTCGGTACGCGTGCGCAGCCCCTCCTCGCCGATCCGACGCACCGAGACGTTGGCGTCGACGCGGAGCGTTCCCTTCTCCATCTCCGCGTCCGAGACGCCGAGCTCGACGACCGTCTGCCGGAGAAGCTGGAGGAACCGCCTGGCCTCGTCGGCGGAGCGGAGGTCCGGCTCCGCGACGATCTCGACGAGCGGCGTCCCGCCACGGTTGAAGTCGACGTTCGAGTGCGCGGCGCCCACCATCCGTCCCGTAGCGCCGCCCACGTGCACGGTCTTCGCCGCGTCCTCCTCGAGGTGCGCGCGCACGATCCCGACCTCGGTGTCGCCGTCCGGGCCCGGAACGACGAACCGACCCGCGCGGCAGAGCGGCTCGTCGTACTGGGAGATCTGGTAGCCCTTCGGGAGGTCGGGGTAGAAGTAGTTCTTACGGTGGAAGAGCGCACGCGGCGCGATCGTGCAGCCGAGCGCGAGGCCGAGCTTGATCGTCCACTCGACCGCCTGTCGGTTCGGCACCGGCAGCGCCCCCGGATGGGCCAGACACACGGGACACGTCCGGGTATTCGGCTCGCCGCCGAAGCCCGCCTCGCAGCGGCAGAACATCTTCGTCCGCGTCTTCAGATGGATGTGGATCTCGAGCCCGACCACGGGCTCCCAGCCGGCGCTCATGCCGCGAGCCTCGTGGGCACCGGATCGAAGCCGAGCGCGCGCTCGAGCGCGTAGCCCACCCGAAAGAGCGTGTTCTCGGAGAACTGGGCCCCGATCAGCTGCAGGCCGACCGGCAGACCCTCGGAGAGGCCGCACGGGATCGAGAGACCGGGCAGACCGGCCATGCAGGACGGGATCGTGAGGAGGTCGGTGAGGTACATCGCGACGGGGTCGAGAGCCTTCGCGCCGAGCTCGAAGGCGACGGTGGCGCACGTCGGGCTAACGAGCACGTCGAAGCTCGCGAGCACCGCCTCGTGCTCCTGCTTGATCACGGTGCGGACTCGCTGCGCCTTGCCGTAGTAGGCGTCGTAGTACCCGGCTGAGAGGGCGTAGGTGCCGAGCATGATCCGCCGCTTCGGCTCGTCTCCCAACCCCTCGTCCCGCGTTCGCTCCTGCAGCTCCGAGAGGGTCGCTCCGGGCGCGCGGAAGCCGTAGCGCACGCCGTCGTAGCGCGCGAGGTTCGACGAGGCCTCGGCCGGGGCGATCAGGTAGTAGCACGGCATCCCGTAGTCGATCGAGAGGGGCAGCTCGCACTCGTCGACCTCGGCCCCGAGCTCGCGGCAAAGCTCGATGGAGCGCTCCACGGCCGCCCTCACCCCCGGCTCGATCGCCTCGAGCTCGTTCATCTGGCGCGGCACCCCGACCCTGAGGCCGCGCAGGTCGTCCCGCTCCGGCAGCTCGACGGGCGCGGGCAGGTCGACGGTGGTCGAGTCGCAGGGATCGCGCCCGGCGATCGTCCGGTACAGGAGCGCGGCGTCCCGGACCGTCCTCGCGACCGGCCCCACCTGGTCGAGGCTCGACGCGAACGCGACGACCCCGTAGCGGGACACGGTGCCGTAGGTGGGCCGCAGGCCGACGTTCCCGCAGAACGCAGCCGGGAGCTTGATCGAGCCGCCCGTGTCGGAGCCGAGCGCCCAGGGAGCGAGCCCCGCCGAGACGGCGGCGGCCGACCCACCCCCGGAGCCCCCCGGCACGCGCCCGGGATCCCAGGGGTTGCGCGTCGGGCCGAACGCCGAGTTTTCCGTCGAGGAGCCCATCGCGAACTCGTCGGTGTTCGTCTTGCCGAGGAGCGTCAGGCCGGCCTGCTTGCACCGGGTCGCCACGGTGGCGTCGAAGACGGGGACATAGCCCTCGAGGATGCGCGAGCCCGCGGTGGTCTCGACCCCCGCCGTGGAGATGACGTCCTTCAGCGCGATCGGGATCCCGTCCCCGTCCGGCTCCTCGACCGTGCGGAGGTACGCGTGCAGCTCGCCGTCGCGCTCGCCGATCGCACGGCGGTACGCCTCGTGGAGCTCTGCGGCCGACAGCTCGCGCCGCTCGAGCAGCCCGAGCGCCTCCTCAGCGGTCAGGCGGAGCGTGTCGATCACCTCGCGCCTCCACCCTTCGGCCCCTGGGTCCACCACGAGCCCCCGCCCGCTTCGAGCCTATCGAGACGAAGCGCAGCCATGGGTGCCGAGACCGTGCCGGAAGTGTGTCCGCGCCGACCGCTCACGAGGCCGGGGGGACGCGGAAGAAGGCGCCCTCCCGCTCGGGTGCGTTCGCGAGCGCCTCCTCGAGCGGCAGCGACGGCCGCGGCACGTCCTCGCCGAGCACGTTCACGAGCTCCAGCGGGTGGGCGGTCGGCTCCACGCCCGAGAGGTCGAGCTCGGCGACCTTGCCGACCGCCTCCAGGATCGCGTTCAGCTCACTGCCGAGCCGCTCCACCTCCTCGCCGCTGAGGTCGAGTCGCGCCAGCCGCGCGACGTGTAGCACGTCGTCTCGTGTGATCGCCATTCGCTCGCCATCCTCGCAAAGAAAAGGGGCCCCGTTCGGGGCCCCTGAACGGTCTAGAGGGAAAGTCGCTTACGCGGCCTGGACGTTCGCAGCCTGAGCGCCCTTGGGGCCCTGTACGACTTCGAACTCCACGCGCTGACCCTCGGTCAGCGACTTGTAGCCGTCCATCGTGATCGCGGAGAAGTGGACGAAGACGTCCTCGCCACCCTCACGCTCGATGAACCCGTATCCCTTCTCGTTCGAGAACCACTTGACGGTGCCCTGAGCCAATCTTCCTCCTTACCACACAAACCAACGACGGCCCGGGCACCGGGCCGACGCCCAACATGAAGCGAGCGGATAGTAGCTCAGATGTGCGGAAAGGCAAGTTCGCCCCGCCGGAGCCGCGCGGCCCGAACGGTGTTGCCGAGGAGCATCGCGATCGTCATCGGCCCGACACCGCCGGGCACCGGCGTCATGAAGGCGGCGCTCTCCGCCGCTTCCGCGTCGACGTCGCCGACGAGCCCTGCCGCCGTCGGGTTCTGGCCGACGTCGACGACCGCGGAGCCGAGCTTGACCATGTCCGCGGTCACGAGACCGGGGATCCCCACCGCCGCGACGAGCACGTCCGCCTCGAGCGTCTCCCGGGCGAGATCGACGGTGCGCGAGTGGCAGATGGTCACCGTCGCGTTCTGCTGCAGGAGCAGGTGCGCGATCGGCTTGCCCACGATGTCGCTGCGGCCCACGACGACCGCGCGCTGCCCCGCGAGCGGAACCCGGTACTCGTCGAGGAGCGCCATGATCCCGAGCGGGGTCGCCGGCACGAGCGTCGGTCGACCGAGGTAGAGCTGGCCGGCGTTGAGCGGATGAAAGCCGTCGACGTCCTTCACGGGATCGACCGCCCGGATCACGCGCGCCTCGTCGATGTGCGCCGGAAGCGGAAGCTGGACGAGGATCGCGTCGATGGCGTCGTCGGCGTTCAGCTCCTCGAGCAGCTCGAGCAGCTCCTGCTCGGTCGTGTCGGCGGCCAGACGCCGGTCGAGCGGGCGGATCCCCGCCCGCTCGGCGGCCTCGTGCTTGCGCGAGATGTAGAGGTGCGAGGCGGGGTCGTCGCCGACGAGGACGGTCGCCAGCCCGAGCTCGCCGAGATCCTCGACCTCCGCCGCCACCCTCGAGCGAACCTCCTTCGCGAGACGGGCCCCGTCCATGGGCGTCGCGGCCACGACTACCCCGGAATCTGGAACTCGCCGACGTCGAGGCCCAGCGACTCGGCGAGGCGGACACCCAGCTCGAGATCCTCGCGTAGCCGCTGGGCGTCCCGGGACTCCATCGCCCGCCCGATCCAGGCGCGCTCCTGCGGCCGCCAGAGCGCGTGCGCGGCGAAGATCGGCAGCAGCCGATTCCCAGCGTCGACGAGCTTGCGCTTCGTCGCCTTCGACGCCCCCTCGAGCAGGACGCGCTCGTACGCCATGCCCGCGCCGTGGTGGATCCCGTCGTCGGTCGCCAGCCGGTTGCAGAGATCCTCGAGCACGGTGCCACGGGCAGAGCGGGCGATCAGCCGGAAGCGCGCGATGATCAGGCGCTCGTAGAACACCTGCATCAGGAAGACCTTCTCCTCGAGCGCGTCCGCCTCGAGCGTCATGTGCGCGAGCTTGTCGAGGTGCGGGTCGCGCTCGGCCGTGCCGCCGACCTCGCCGATCAGCTTCAGCCACGCCTCCGTGTGCCGCGACTCGTCCTGCACCATCGTCGAGTAGTAGAGCTTGGCCTCGGGATCGGGGGCGATGTTCAGGAGCTGCGAGGACATCTCGCACGCGAGCATGTCCGCCTGGAGCTGCTGGGTGAGCACCGAGCGCCACATGTCGTTGCGCCGGGCACGTCGCTCCGGCGACCCCTTGCCCTCGGGGATCGGCGGCAGCTCGCTCCAGGGCAGGTCGCGGATCTGCCATTCCTGGTGCTTCGCGAGCTCGTAGAAGCGCAGGACGCCCGCGTACACCCCGCGTCCCTCGACACGCTCCTCCATCAGCGGCTCCGTGGCCATGGAGGGAGCTTAGACGGTCGACGCATGGTTTCCGATCGATCGCTCAGCCGCGGGCGACCAGGAGCTGGCTGTCGACGGAGCCGTCGGCGAAGAGCTCTACGAGCTCGCTCGACAGGCCTGCCTCGCGCGCGTGCCGCCCGAGCTCCGGATGCTCGACGACGGCGTCGGCGAAGCCCGCGGCGTGCGCCAGCGCCATGAGCTCGGAATCCGAGTAGAAACGACCGCGGCTCGCAATCGGCTCCGGCGCCGCGGGCGTGCCCCTGGCTTGCTCCGAGACGGTGAACACGGCCATGCGCCCTCCCGGACGCAGCACGCGCCGCACCTCTGCGAGCGCGGGCCCCGGCTCGAGGAAGAAGAAGACCTGCATCATCGCCGCGCAGGTACAGCTCGCGTCCGCGAACGGAAGCCGCTCGGCGCTCGCCTGCACGACCTCGAGTCGGCCGGCCGCGACCGCCTCGGCGTTGACCTCTCGCGCGAGCGTCGCCATCTGCGGGCTGTGGTCGACCGCGAGGGTGCGGCAGCCGCTCCGCAAGGCCTGCTCGAGGAAGGCTCCGCCGCCGCAGCCGATCTCGAGCAGGGCGTCGTCCGGGCGGAGGGCCAGCGCCTCGAGGACCGCGCCGAACGAGGGCCTGTGGTGCGTGGGGTCCCGGTAGGTCTCGTCGGCCCGCGCGCCGCTCGGCCGTCGCGCCCACCGCTCGGTGAGCCAGTCGCCGAGCGCGGCGGGGGCCGAGGCGCGCAGAAAGGAGCCTGCGACGCGGTCGGCGAGCCAGCCCGGCACCTGGTCGGCGAGAGGCGCCCCGAAGCCGCGGTGCTCGAGCACGACGTGCGAGCCCTGCTCGGAGCGCAGCTCGAGCTCGCTCCTCGCTTCGGGCTCCCAGTCGGCCGAGCGCCATTCGAGCAGGATGCGCCGGCCCGGCTCCCACTCCAGCACGCGACCGACCTGGAAGCCGTTCTCGACCACCCGCTGCGCTGAACACGATCCCGTGCAGGGCGAGCGAGGAGACGAGCTCGTCGAGGAACTCCTCGAACGTCCCTTCGAGCTCGGCGGTCACGGTGATCGTCGTCGTCAACGCGGACCCCATGGTGCCCGACCACGCTCGCCCCGCGGTCGTCGGCGTCCCCATAAGCTCCAGCGCGTGGAGCGCAAGCGCTGGCCGCGCAGGAACGACTCGGTGTCGATCCGGGCCCGGCAGGACGCGCTCGATCTGGACGGGCCCGTGACGGCGATCGAGCTCGCGCCCTTCGCGGGCACGCAGGAGATGCTGACGGGAGCCGCCGTGCTTCCCGTCTCGGTCGTCGGGCCGCTCGAGCTCGAGCTCGGCGAGTACGCGCTCAAGGAGCCCTCGGGGCGCCTCCTCGAGCGGGGTCGCGCACGCGATTCGGTCTACGTGCCGCTGGCTCACACGGAAGGCGGGCTCTCGGCCTCCCTCTACCGCGGCGCGCAGGCGGCCGCCGAGTCGGGCGGATTTAGAACATACGTCTCGAAAGACCGTATCACCCGAGCATCGTGCTTCGTGTGCAAGTCGACCGAGGAGGCCCTTCGCCTCGCGCGCTTCCTCGAGGCGGAGGTGGACGAGATGCGCCGGTGGCTGGCCGCTCGCGACGATCCGGCGCTGTCCTCCCATGCGAAGCTGCGCGAGGTCGAGACCCACGTCGTCGGCCCCATGTGTCACGTCCTCTGGGCCTGGACGACCGGCGATGCGTGCGGTCCGAACATGATGACGCGGAACGCGTACGCGCTCAACATGGCCTTCGTACTCGAGCGGGCCCCGGTGAAGCCCGAGCGCACGATCCTCGAGGCGAACATGGGTGGGGACAAGAAGCCCTCCCACCACTTCTTCGAGCGCGGCGGGCACGGCAAGACCGTGCTCGCCGAGGCGACGCTCACCGAGGAGGCCGTTCGGCGCGTGCTGCGGACGACGGTCGACGACCTGCTCGAGCTCTCCTGGGCGGGCACCCACGGCGCGGTCGCCTCGGGCATGCAGTCCGTCGCCTTCACGCCGGCCTCTGCGATCGCCGCCGTCTTCGCCGCCACCGGCCAGGATCTCGGCATGGTCGGGACGAGCTCGATGGCGCACGGCACCGGCCGGCGCGCGGAGGGAGGGATCCACTGCGCCATCCGCCTCCCCGGGCTCGAGGTCGGGACGGTCGGCGGCGGCACCACCCTCCCCTACGCACGCGCGTGGCTCGAGCTCCTGGGCTGCGCGGGCTCCGGCAAGGTCTACCGCTTCGCGCAGATCGTCGCCGCCGCGACGCTCGCGCTCGAGATCTCGGCCTCCGCCGCGATGGCGACCGCGGGCTCGGAGAACTTCTTCCGCGCCCATCACGAGCGCGGGGGTCTCCGCTGACGTCCCGGCCGCGGCGGATCGAGCCGGGCGACACCGTCGCCGTCATCTCCCCCTCGGCCCCCGGGCCGGCCCTGTGGCCGCACCGCGTGGGGCGCGGCCGCGCGTATCTCGAGTCGCTCGGTCTCCACGTGAAGCTGATGCCGAACGCCGCGGAGAGCGCCGGCTGGGTCTCCGCCTCGGCAGAGGCGCGTGCAGACGACCTGCACGCGGCCTTCTCGGACGACGAGGTCAGCGTCGTGCTCTGCGCGATCGGCGGCAACCACTCGAACCAGCTCCTCCCGCTGCTCGACTTCGAGCTGATCGGCGCCAACCCGAAGCTCTTCCAGGGCTCCTCCGACGCGACCGTGCTGCACTGGGCCCTCCTCGGTCGCGCCGGGCTCCGCACCTTCTACGGCCCGGCGCTCATTCCCGAGCTCGCCGAGTACCCCGCCGTGCTCCCTCTGACCGACGCCTCCCTGCGGGCGGCCTGGTTCGGCGCCGAGCCGCTCCGCTTCGAGCCGGCCTCGAGCTGGACCGACGAGCGGCTCGACTGGAGCCGCCAGCTCGATCTCACACGCGCGCGCGAGCTGCGCCCGAGCGAGGGCTGGCTGACTCTGCGGGAGGGTATCGCCGAGGGGCAGCTGCTGGGTGGCTGTCTCGAGACGATCGCCTGGCACCTGAAGGGCTCCACGTTCTGGCTCGACCTGCGCGGGGCGATCCTGCTGCTCGAGACCTCGGAGGAGGCACCCTCGCCGGCGCACGTCGACGCCTACCTGACCGACCTCGCCCAGCTCGGAGTGCTGGACTCGATCGCGGGGCTCGTCGTGGCGCGCCCCTACGGCTACGACGCCGATCGCACCGAGAGCCTCTGGCGCGTGGTCGGCGACCACGCGCGCTGCCCGACGTTCGCCAACGTCGACTGCGGCCACACCGACCCCATGCTCACGCTGCCGCTCGGGGCGGCCGTTCGCCTCGACGCGGGCGCGAGGACACTGGAGACGCTCGAGCCCGTCACCGTTGCGTGAGCTCTCGCTCGAGCGGACGCAGCTGATTCCGCAGAGCCTCGGCGAGACGTTCGCGTTCTTCGCCGACGCACGGAACCTGGAGCCGATCACCCCGCCCTGGCTTCGCTTCAGGATCCTCGAGGCGCCCGCGACGCTCGAGCGCGGCTCGCTCCTGCGCTACCGGCTGCGGCTCTTCGGCGTGCCGATCTCGTGGCGAACGGAGATCACGCGCTGGCATGCCCCGCGGAGCTTCACCGACACCCAGCTCTCGGGGCCCTACCGCCTCTGGGTGCACACGCACCGCTTTCGCATGGTGGCGGGCGGCACGGAGATGCACGATCACGTTGCCTACCGCCTGCGCGGGGGCCTGCTCGCGCCGCTCGCGAATCGACTTTTCGTCCGCCCCTGGCTGGAGGCGATCTTCGACTACCGGGCCGCGCGGTTGCGTGAGCTTCTCAGCCCAGGGGGCTAGCGAATGCCGGTGTCGATCGAGAAGTCGAGCCGGCGGAGCCTCCCGGCGACGACCCGGGCACGGGCAGGCTGGAGCGGGCGGCCGCTCGCCGGCAGCGTCCGCACCGAATACGTGCCCGGCCCTAGCCGAACGCGATACGAGCCGTCTTGCCCGGTGACGGACCTCGCCGCGTAACGGCCGTCACGCGAGAAGACGAGCGTCACCCCGCGCGCCGGCACGTCGCAGGGCACGTCGACCATGCAGACGGGTGTGACGGGGCCGCGCTCGACGACACCGAAGAGCCCGCTCGCGACCTGTCCCGGCGCGCCGGACGCGGCCCCGAGCGCAGCGAGAGCGAGCAGGGCGGCCGCGGCGACGGCGGCCGTTCGTCTCGAGGACATCGACGCACGGTAGCCGGATCGGAGGCGCTTCGTGGATCGGAGCCCCGCCCGATCTCCTAAGGTAGATGGATTCTCCGAGGCCCTTCGCGTGCGTCTCCGCTGGCT
This sequence comes from Gaiellales bacterium, assembly GCA_038232215.1. Lineage (GTDB taxonomy): Bacteria > Actinomycetota > Thermoleophilia > Gaiellales > Gaiellaceae > JBBSIG01. Next base: position 12,145 of record JBBSIG010000044.1, read on the forward strand.
CGCAGCGTGCCGCGCGCGGAGCGATGATCGAGGCACGACACCATGGAGGCGAACGCAGGATGGACGACCCCCAGATCCACGGAACGATCGAGCAGCTCGTCGCGGAGGAGCACGAGCTGTGGGAGCGCGAGGCCGCAGCCGAGGCGAGCGAGGCCGATCGCCGGCGCCTCACCGAGCTGAAGGTCTCGCTCGACCAGTGCTGGGACCTGCTCCGGCGGCGACGCGCGCTGCGTGAGGCGGGTCGCGATCCGGACGCCGCGGAGCTCAGGCCGCCCGACGTGGTCGAGCGTTACGAGCAGTAGCCCGGCCGCCCTCGCCGACGGGGAGATCCATGTCTGAGCCCGCGACGCCGGCCGAGGCGGCGCGCGCGCTCGCCAGGACGGCCTGGGCGCGGAACGTCCCGGTGCCGCTGCGGACGTTTCTGCAGACGGAGGTCAGCGGCGCCCTCTTCCTTCTCGGCGCGACGGTGGCTGCGCTGGTGTGGGTCAACTCCCCCTGGGGCTCGAGCTACGACAGCCTGTGGGCGACCGAGCTCTCGTTTCGCCTGGGCGACATCGGCCTCGAGGGCGACCTGCGCTACTGGGTCAACGACGGTCTGATGGCGTTCTTCTTCCTCGTCGTCGGGCTCGAGGTGCGGCGCGAGCTCGACATGGGCGAGCTCCGCGATCGTCGACGTGCCGTGGTGCCGGCGCTCGCCGCGCTCGGCGGGATGCTGCTCCCCGTCGGCATCTACCTCGCCTTCACCTCGGGAGGCGACGGGACGCAGGGCTGGGCGATGGTCATGCCAACCGATACGGCCTTCGCGCTCGGCGTCCTCGCGCTCGTCGGCCGCCGCTGCCCGCCGCGGCTGCGAGCTTTCGTGCTCACGGTCGCGATCGCCGACGACGTGGGCGTCCTGCTCGTGATCGCCTTCGCCTACACGAGCGAGCTCTCGCTCCCGGCTCTCGCGATCGCCGCTCTGCTCTTCGCGACGCTCCGGGTGCTGGTGCGGCTCGGTGTGCTGAGCCGGCCTCCATTGATTCTGCTCGCGATCGCCGTCTGGGTGGCGACGGTCGAGTCCGGTGTCCATCCGACCATCGCCGGGGTCGTCCTCGGGCTCGCGGTAGGCGGGCGCCCGCCCGAGCGTGGCGACGTCGAGCGGGCGACCGCCGTCGCCCGGCTCTTCCGCGAGCAGCCCACCCCCCAGCTCGCCCGTGCAGCGCGTCTGAGCGTGCTCGGCGCCGTCTCGCCCAACGAGCAGCTTCAGCACGCGCTCCACCCCTGGTCGAGCTTCCTCATCGTGCCGCTGTTCGCGCTCGCGAATGCGGGAGTGCGGCTCGACGGCGAGCTGCTCGCGCGCGCCGCGAGCTCTCCCGTGACCCTGGGCGTGCTCGTCGGTCTCGTCGGCGGCAAGTTTCTCGGAATCGCGCTCACCACGCTGCTCGCAGCCCATCCTCGGCTCGGACGATTGCCGCTGACGGTCGAGCTGCCCGGGGCCCTCGGCGCCGCGGCCGTCGCCGGGATCGGCTTCACCCTCTCCCTCTTCATCGCGGAGCTCGCCTTCGAGGGCGAGACGCTCGAGGAGGCGAAGGTCGGCGTCCTCGCCGCCTCGCTGACCGCCGCCCTCCTAGCGTATGGAGTCTTCCGCGGGATCGAGCGCATCCCGCGGTCCGCTCTCGAACGCGCCGGGCTGACCCCGGCCGAGCCGCTCACCGACCTCGCCGTCCCGGTCGACCCCGAGCGAGACCACGTTCGCGGCCGAGCCGACGCCGCCGTCACCCTGCTCGAGTACGGGGACTACGAGTGCCCCTACTGCGGCCGGGCAGAGGAGGCGATCCGCGAGCTGCTCGCCGACTTCGAGAACGACCTGCGCTACGTCTGGCGCTCTCTGCCGTTGAGCGACGTCCACCAGCATGCGCAGCTGGCAGCCGAGGCCGCTGAGGCCGCCGGTGCGCAAGGAGCGTTCTGGCCGATGCACGACCTACTCATCACCCACCAGGACGAGCTCGAGCTGCCCGACCTCGGACGCCACGCGGGCGATCTCGGGCTCGACGCCGAGCGGCTCTGGGTCGATCTCCGCGCACGCACGCACGCCCCGCGCGTCGCGGAGGACGTCGACAGCGCAGACGCGAGCCGCGTCACCGGCACCCCGAGCTTCTTCGTCAACGGCCGCCGTCACGACGGCGCCTACGACCTCGAGACGCTCTCGAGGCTCGTCCGCGAGGCGCTCGCCGCCGGTCCCCGCGGTGGGCGCGACGCTAGAAGCGCTCCCTGAGGACGAAGAGCAGGAGCAGCAGGAGCAGAAGCAGGAACAAGAACTTGCTGATGAAGATCCCGCCTCCGAGCGCGAGCAGCAGGATCAGAACGAGCAGGATGACGAGCACAGAGACTCCCTTCTCCACGGTTGCCTGATGACTGCTCACGTAGTTCGCGCCGTAGTGGCGCTTTACCTGCTCTGCGGTCAGCGGACGAGCACGCGCCGCTCGTAGCGCGAGAGGGTGGGCTCGTCGCTCGCCGCCGCCGCCCAGACGAGCCGGTCGTAGTGCTGAGCAGCCGCGGCGAGGAGCTGGAAGGAGGCGGAGAGCTCGCGGCACCCTCCGCGAACGTGCGTGCTCGATCGTGCGACGGTCGTCACCGCAGCCCTCCTACGGGAAGGGGTCGAACTCTAGCCCGCTACGCGGCCGTCGAGTTTCGGCGGTACGCGGAACCAGCTCGGCGTGCCGAGTCGCTGACACGGCTCCTGCTCGAGCGAGAGGTAGGCTTGCCGCCTCGGCCGGTCCCCCGTCGTCGACCAGAGGCGCCGAGCGGACTCGAACCGCTGTACGAGGCTTTGCAGGCCTCTGCCTAACCACTCGGCCACGGCGCCGCCGGCCCATCGTAGCCTGCTCCAAGTGAC
>JBBSIG010000045.1:0-14960 GCA_038232215.1 Gaiellales bacterium
GAGGAGACACTCTCCGCTGCCTAGCTCCGAGCGCTCGGGCGCGTTCTGCTCGCTCGAGGGCAGGCCGGCTCTGGTTACCGGCGCCTCGCGCGGGATCGGTCGGGCGATCGCGCTCGAGCTCGCCGCGGCCGGAGCGTCGGTGGTGGTGGGCTACCGCTCGGGCCGCGAGCAGGCCGAGGCGGTGGCGCGCGAGGCCGGCGGCCGCGCGGTCCAGGCCGACGTCGCGGATCCCGACGACGCGCGTCGGCTCGTCGACGAGGCGGGCGATCTCGCGATCCTCGTGAACAACGCGGGGCTGACCCGCGATGGGCTGCTCGCGCGCATGCCGGACGACGACTGGCGGGCGGTCCTCGATACGAACCTGGGCGGCGTCTTCCACACGTGTCGCGCGGCCGCCCGGGGCATGATGAGGCGACGAGCCGGTGCGATCGTGAACATCTCGAGCGTCGCCGGCGTGCACGGCAATCCCGGTCAGACGAACTACTCCGCCTCGAAGGCGGGGGTGATCGGGTTCACGAAGGCACTCGCCCGCGAGCTCGGCAGCCGCGGCGTCCGCGCGAACGTCGTCGCTCCCGGCTACGTGGACACGCGTCTCACCGACGTGCTGCCTCAGGATCTTCGCGAGTCCATGCTGGCGAGCACCCCGCTCGGGCGGCTCGGGCAGCCGGAGGACGTGGCGGGCGCGGTACGCTTCCTCTGCTCCGACGAGGCCGCGTTCATCACGGGCGAGGTGTTGCTCGTCGACGGCGGGCTGGGGATATGAGGGACGTAGACGGAAATGGAGCCGGGCGCCGCCGCGTCGTCGTCACGGGCATCGGTGCCGTGACGCCGCTCGGAAACGACGCCGAGACGAGCTGGGAGAACCTCCTGCGCGGAGAGTCGGCCGCGGCCACGATCGAGCAGTTCGACGCGAGCGGGTTCCCGGTCAGCTTCGCCTGCGAGCTGAAGGACTTCGATCCCACGGTGTGGATGGAGAGGAAGCAGGCGCGGCGCATGGATCGTTTCGCCCAGATGATCGTCGCCGCAGCGCGGCAGGCCGAGCAGGACTCCGGCCTCGACATCGCGGCCGAGGCCAACCGGATCGGCGCCTCGATCGCGACGGGCATCGGCGGTCTGAAGGCGTTCCAGGACTGCTACGACACGCTGATCGAGCGCGGCGCCGACCGGGTCAACCCGTTCTCGATCCCGGCGATCATCCCGAACATGGGCGCCGGGTGGGTCTCGATGGAGCTCGGCACGCGCGGGCCGCTGTCCTCGCAGTGCACGGCGTGCGCCGCCTCGAACATGGCGATCGGCGAGGGCGCCGACGCCATCCGGCTGGGGCGTGCGGACGCCATGGTCTGCGGTGGCACCGAGGCCGGGATCACGCGTGTCGGGATCGCGGGCTTCGGGGCGATGCGCGCGCTCTCGCGCCGAAACGACGATCCCAAGCGGGCGAGCCGTCCCTTCGACGCCGAACGGGACGGCTTCGTGATGGGCGAGGCGGGCGGCGTCGTCGTGCTCGAGGAGCTCGAGCACGCGCGCTCACGTGGCGCGAAGATCTACGCCGAGCTGATGGGCTACGGCGTCTCCTCGGACGCGAATCACATCACCGAGCCGGACCCGACCGGTGTCAACCCGGCGCGCGCGATGCAGATGGCGCTCACGGACGCGGGCATCGAGCCGACCGAGATCGACTACATCAACGCGCACGGCACGTCGACGCCGCTCGGCGACGCGAGCGAGACGCGCGTGATCAAGCTGGCCGTGGGCGAGGAGGTGGCGCGCAAGATCCCCATCTCCTCCACGAAGGGCGCCACGGGTCACTGTCTCGGCGCAGCCGGCGCGATCGAGGCCATGTTCGCGATCCTGGCCGTGAGCCGCGGCGTCCTGCCGCCCACGATCAACTACGAGTCGCCCGACCCCGAGTGCGACCTCGACTACATCCCGAACGAGGCGAGGCGCGCGGACGTTCGCGTCGCCCTGAACAACTCGTTCGGCTTCGGCGGCCACAACGCCTGCGTGGTGGTCAAGCGCTTCGAGGAGACCGAGGCGCCGCCCGTCCGCAGCGAGCCGTGAGGGTGGAGGCCGACGGGGGAACCCGTCCGCCGAGAGCGGCTTCCTCGCGGCGCCGGGGCAGGTGCCGTTAGCCGTCGAGGCGGTCTAGACTCACGCCGCATGGCCAGTCGCATCGACGTCTCGATCGAGCACAAGCACGCGCCACTCGCGGAGCCCGACGGCAAGCGCAATCCGAACACCTGCCCCAAGTGCGCGTCGCACTACCGCAACGAGGAGTTGGCCGCGAATCTCGGGGTCTGCCCGCACTGCGCTCACCATTTTCCGGTCCACGCGCGGGTGCGAATCGCCCAGCTCGCAGACGAGAGCACCTTCGTCGAGGAAGCCGCCGAGCTCCACTCCGAGGATCCGCTCGAGTTCTTCGACGTGCGCCCCTACACGGAACGGCTCGCGGAGGCGGAGGTGTCGACGGGGCTCAGCGAGGCCATCGTCATCGGGCACGCCGCGATCGAGGGGAGCCCGTGCGGCCTCACGGTGATGGACTTCCGCTTTCTCGGCGGCTCGATGGGCAGCGTCGTGGGCGAGAAGTTCTCGCGGGCGTGTGACGCGGCGGCGGAGCGGAGCGAGCCGCTCGTCTCGGTCGCAGCCTCGGGAGGAGCCCGCATGCAGGAGGGCATCCTCGCTCTGATGCAGCTTCCGAAGACGGTCTGTGCGGTGGAGGACCTGCGCGACGCCGGCTGCGCCCTGATCAGCGTCCTCGCCCACCCGACCACGGGGGGCGTGCTCGCGAGCTTCGCGAGCCTCGGCGACGTCACGATCGCCGAGCCGGGCGCGCTGATGTCGTTCGCCGGCCCGCGCGTCGTGCAGCAGACGACGCGCGAGAAGCTCCCGGACGACTTCGGCCTCGCGGAGTCGAACCTCCGCCACGGGCACGTCGACGCCGTTCTCCCCCGGTCGGAGCTTCGCCCCTACCTCGGCCGGCTGCTGCGGCTCTTCGGCGATGGCGAGTGAGGCCGAGCTTCGGCTGCGCGCGCGGCTCGGGAAGCTGAAGAGCACGCGCCTGCTGGGCGGCGCACGGCTCTCGGGTGAGCTCGAGCGACTGCAACGCCAGCTCGACCGGATCGAGTCCGAGCCGCCCGACGAGGCGATCTGGCGCTCGGTCGAGCTCGCGCGCCATCAGGAGCGTCCGTACACGCTCGACTACGTGGAGCGCCTCCTCGACGACTTCGTGGAGCTGCACGGTGACCGCAGCCGCGGCGACGACGCCGCGATCGTCGCCGGGCTCGGCCGCTTCGCGTCCCGCACGGTGGCGCTCGTGGGTCAGCAGAAAGGGCGGGACATCGGCGAGCGGACGAAGCGCAACTTCGGGATGGCCTACCCGGAGGGTTACGGCAAGGCGATGCGCGCGATGGAGATTGCCGACCGCCATGGCTTTCCGCTGCTGACGCTCGTCGACACTCCCGGCGCCTACCCCGGCGTCACCGCCGAGCAGCACGGTCAGGGCGGCGCGATCGCCCGCTCGCAGGCGCTGATGGCGCGTCTCGGCGTGCCTATCGTCTCGTGCGTGATCGGCGAGGGAGGCTCCGGGGGAGCGATCGCGCTCGCGCTCGCCGATCGTGTGCTGATGCAGGAGAACGCGATCTACTCCGTCATCTCGCCGGAGGGGTGCGCGGCGATCCTCTGGCGCGACGCGGGGGAGGCGAAGAAGGCCGCCGCCGCCTTCAAGCCCGATGCGCTCCACTGTCTCGAGCTGGGTGTCGTGGACGGGATCGTCGAGGAGCCGGCCGGCGGCGCCCACACCGACCACGATCGGGCCGCCGAGCTGCTCGGCGAGGCGCTCAGAGAGCAGCTCGAGGAGCTGAACGGACGGCCGGGCGACGAGCTCAGGCGGATCCGGCGCGCGAAGTTCCGTGCGCTCGGCGTGTTCGCGTGACGCGACCCGTCCACAGGATCCACAGAGTTATCCCCCGAACGAGGGTTGCCGCGGCGAGCTCCGCGAGTGGGGACGACGCGCGCAGTGTCCCGCTCGGAGCGGCGGAGAGGCTCGCCTCCCACGTTCTCCACAGGCGGGAGCTCGCGGCGGCGAGCGAGGCCTCGTAGGAGGGGCGAGACGTGGCGAAGCTCGCCGAGTACCGCCGTAAACGCGACGCGGCCGCGACGCCCGAGCCGTTCAGCGGGCGGGCACGAGGCGACGCGCCGATCTTCGTCGTCCAGCGCCACGACGCCCGTCGCCTGCACTACGACTTCCGGCTCGAGCGCAAGGGGGCGCTCGCGAGCTGGGCGGTCCCGAAGGGGGTACCGCTCGAGCCCGGTCAGCAGCATCTCGCCGTACACGTCGAGGATCACCCCCTCGACTACGCCGACTTCGAGGGCGAGATCCCGAAGGGCAACTACGGCGCGGGTCTCGTCGAGATCTGGGACCGGGGTACCTACGAGCTCCTCGAGGAGAAGCGAGACGGGGGTCTGACCGTCCGCCTCCGGGGCGAGCGGTTGCACGGGACGTGGACGCTCGTCCCCGCCAGGCTGTCGGGCGAGGAGAAGAACTGGCTCCTGGTCCGCAAGCGCGACGTCGAGAGCACGACACGTCCGTCCGAGTACCGGCCGATGCTCGCGTCGCTCGCGACGGACCTTCCGTCGGGAGACGGTTGGCTGTTCGAGGTGAAGTGGGACGGCTACCGCGCTCTCGCCTACGTGCGAGGCGGCGAGGCGACGCTCGTCAGCCGGAACGGAAACGACCTGACGTCGCGCTTCCCCTCGGTCGCGAAGGCGCTCGGCCAGGCGGCGAAGTCACCCGACTGCGTGCTCGACGGCGAGGTGTGCGCGCTCGACGAGCAGGGCCGCTCGAGCTTCTCGGCCATGCAGCAGGGCAAGGGCGGGACGCCGCTCGCCTTCTACGCCTTCGACCTGCTCGAGGTCGACGGGGAGCCGCTGGTGCGCCTGCCTCTGCGCGAGCGTCGGGAGCGGCTCGAGCAGCTCCTCGACCGGCGAAACCGCACGGCTCGCCTGTCGGAGGCGTTCGACGACGGCGAGGCGCTGCTCGAGGCGGCGCGCGGGCAGGGGCTCGAGGGTGTGATCGCCAAGCGCGCGGACTCGACCTACGTGCAGGGCAAGCGGACGCGCGACTGGCTCAAGATCAAGACCCACGGTCGCCAGGAGTTCGTCATCGCCGGCTACACGCGCGGGCAGGGGCGACGCCAGCGGAGCCTCGGGTCGCTCGTCCTGGCCGCCCGCGACGGGGACGAGCTCAGGTACGTCGGCAACTGCGGCACCGGGTTCGGCGAGGCCGAGCTCGAGCGGCTACTCGGCATGCTGGAGCCGCTTCGCCGCTCGACGTCGCCGTTCGCCTTCCCGCCGAAGCTGCCGAAGGTGCGCAAGGCCGACGTCGTCTGGGTCGAGCCTCGGCTCGTCTGCGAGGTGGAGTTCTCGGAGTTCACGCACGACGGTCGGCTGCGGCAGCCCTCCTATCAGGGGTTGCGTGAGGACAAGCGGGCAGACGAGGTGGAGCTCGAGCGGCCGCAACCGGAGCCCGTCCCCACCGAGCTTCGCAAGGGCGGTCGCGTGCTCCGGCTCACGAACCTCGACAAGCCGTTCTGGCCCGAGCTCGGGATCAGGAAGGGCGACCTGCTCGCGTACTACCGAGCGGTCGCTCCCGTGCTCGTGCCCCACCTGAAGAACCGCCCGTTCACGATGAAGCGGTATCCCGACGGCTGGTCGGGCATGCACTTCTTCCAGAAGGACGCGCCCAAGCACATGCCCGACTGGATCAGGCGAAAGTCCTACCTGTCCACCTCCCGGCAGTCGCGCGAGAAGCGGATCATCGACTACCCGCTCGTGAACGACGAGCTCGCGCTCCTGTGGATGGTCAACATGGGTTGCATCGACCTGAACACCTGGTACTCGCGCGTCGATCGACCCGAGCGTCCCGACTGGGTCCTCTTCGACCTCGATCCCTCGCCGGACGTCGGATTTCGCGAGACGGTGCAGGTCGCTCTCCTCGTGAAGCAGGCGCTCGACGGGCTCGGGCTCGTCTCCTTTCCGAAGACGAGCGGCGCCGACGGCATCCACGTGCTCGTTCCGATCGAGCGGCGCTCGAGCTACGACGACACCCGCGAGTTCTCGGAGATCGTCGCCGGAGCGATCGCCCGCACGCACCAGGGGCTCGCGACGACGGAGTGGTCGAAGGCAAAGCGGCGCGGCGTCCTGATCGACTCGAACCAGAACGGGGAGGGCAAGACGATCGCCTCCGTCTACTCGGTGCGGCCGAAGGAGGGCGCCCCGGTGTCGACCCCGCTTCGCTGGGAGGAGGTCGACGAGGCGCTCGACCCGTCCGCGTTCACGATGGACGCGGTCCTCGAGCGGGTACGCAGGGACGGCGATCTCTTCGCCGGGATGCTCGCGCCGGGTCAGACCCTCGGCCGGGCACTCGACGCGCTCAAGTAACGCCGGTCGAGTCGGAGGCCTCTTCCAGGAGACGCTCCGAGCCGTCCCCGAGCGGGGGCGGGTGGCCGAGCATGCTCAGCTCGGCGATGTCGCGTCGGAAGGCCAGCGAGGTCGTCCAGTCGGTGACCACGCGGAGCTTCCTCGACAGGAGGGGCAGCTGGTAGAGGTGGTACGTCCGCGTCACGAACCAGCCGGGGAAGCCGCGGAGGCGAAGGCCGAGCACGTCGGCGATGCCCTTGTAGCGGCCGAGCGTCGCCACCTGGCCGAGCATCGTGTAGCGGTACGGCTCGAGGTCGCCCTGCAGGTTGCGAGCCAGGCGGCGAGCCTGCCGGAGGGCGTGCTGGCACGTCGGCGGGTCCGGATGCTCGGGGGTGGCTGCGTTCGGGACGCGCGCGCCGTCGCCGAGCGACCAGACGTTCGCCCGACCCTCCACGCGGAGGAACGGATCGACCTCTACCCGGCCCCGCTCGTCGACCGGAAGCCCCAGGCGGCCGAGCAGGGGGTTGGCCTTCACGCCGGCCGTCCAGACGAGCGTGCGCGTGGCGATCCGCTCGCCGCTCGAGAGCGTGACCGCATCTGCGGTCGCGGAGTCGAGCGTCGTCGACACGCGAATCTCCACGCCGCGCCGCGCAAGCTCCTGCGCCGCGTACTCTCCCAGCCTGGTCGGGATCTCCGCGAGGATCTTCGGCGCCGCGTCGACGAGGACCCAACGCTGCGGCCGCCCTCGCAGGCCCGGGTAGTAGCGCAGCGCGTCGCGGACGAGGTCGGAGAGCTCGGCGAGCGCCTCGACGCCGGCGTACCCGCCCCCCACGAAGACGAAGGTGAGGTGCGGCGCGACCGCGGACTCGTCGGTCTGTGCGTCGGCCGCCTCGAGCTCGCGCAGGACGTGGTTCCGCAAGGCGATCGCCTCGGCGAGGCTCTTGAACCCCCGGCCGTGCTCTGCGAGACCCGGCACCGGAAGCGTCCGCACGACGGCTCCGAGCGCGACGACGAGGTTCCGGTAGCGCACCGTGTAGCGGTCGGCGCCGGTCTCGACCTCGACCGTCCGACCCGCCTCGTCGAGCGAGACGACGCGCCCGAGGAGGAGATCGGCCTGCGGGCACATGGCCCGGAGAGGGACGACGACGTGGCGCGGCTCCAGCGTCCCCGAGGCCGCCTCCGGCAGCATGGGCGTGTAGAGCATGAAGTTCTCCGGGCTGACGATCGTCGCGCCGCGGGCCCCGAGCAGGCGCGCGACGTAGGCGCCCGCGAAGCCGCCGCCGAGGATCAGCGTGCCGCCGCGAGCCTCTCGTTCGAGCATGGTCCCTTCTACCATCGCCGGATGGGCTCGCTCCAGGTCTCCGTCGTCGGGAGCGCCCGCGCCGCTACGCGGCCGCTAGGCGGCGCAGGAGGGTCAGGGCCGCGCTCTTGTCGAGGAGGTCGTTGAGGTTGCCGCACTTCGGCGACTGGACGCACGACGGACAGCCCGACTCGCAGGGGCAGCCTGCGAGCATCGCAGCCGTGTCCGCGACCCAGCCCTCGAAGACCTCGAAGCCCCGCTCCGCGATCCCCACGCCGCCGGGATGCCCGTCGTAGACGAACACCGTCGGGCGGCCGGTCTGGAAGTGGACGTTCGTCGAGAGGCCGCCGATGTCCCAGCGGTCGCACATCGCCCAGAGCGGCAGGAGCGCGATCAGCGAGTGCTCCGCCGCGTGCAGGGCGCCGAGCAGCCTCGGTAGCTCCTCGAGCCCCCCGAGCTGCTCCGGCTCCGGAAGGAACCAGACCGCCTCCGTCTCGAAGGTCGTCTCGGGCAGGTCGAGCGGGGTCAGGTCGAGGGTCGAGCCGTCCCGCCTCGACTTCTTCTGAAACGCGACCACCTGCTCGGTGACCGCCACGGTGCCGAAAGAGAGCTCGAGCCCCAGGCGACGCTCGCAGCGCCGGGTCTCGTCGATCGCGGTCGTGGTCTCCTTCTTCACCTGGGTGTAGTAGTCGCCGGTGAACGGCGCCACCACGGCGGTTCGCGACGGGTGATCGAGCGTGCGCACGAAGTACGCCTCTCCGAGATGGAGGTAGACCGCCCCTTCGTGGATCGTCGAGTACGCCCGCGAGCGCTCGACGAGCCCGAGCAGCGAGCCCGTCTCCTCGTCCACGACGGTGAACGTCTCGGCGTCCGCCGAGCGGAGCGGCACCCGGGCGGCGGGGTAGTCCCGTCCGGCCCAGACGAACCCCGCGCGCGTCCGCTTCAGCTCCGGCAGCACCGAGGCGCGCTGGAGCGCCTGCTCGCCGAGGATCGTACGGTCCGTGTCGTCGAGGGGCGCCTCGAAAGCGGCCGCGCGCACGTGGCCGTCGAGGACGCGAGGGTTCGCGTGATCGAGCACCGCGCCCTCGACGCGCCGGGCGAGCAGCGTCTCGGGCTCGCGCATGAAGTACTGGTCGAGCGCGTCCTCGCTCGCGACGAGCACGGCCAGCCCGTGCGCGCGCCGCCCGGCGCGACCCCACTGCTGACGGAGGCTCGCGACCGTACCCGGAAAGCCGACCGAGATCGCGCAGTCGAGCAGGCCGATGTCGATGCCGAGCTCGAGCGCGTCGGTCGCGCTCACGCCGAGCAGCTCGCCCTCGACGAGACGCCGCTCGATCTCCCGCCGCTGTGCGGCCGTGTAGCCCGCCCGGTAGGGCGCGAGCCTGGCGGCGACCTCGGGATCGACTCGGTCGGCGGTGAAGCGGTGCACGAGCTCGGCGGTCTTGCGGCTCTTCGTGAAGCAGATCGTGCGCAGGCCGCGCGAGACGAGGCCGGCCATCAGACGCGAGGCGTCGGAGAGCGCGCTCGCGCGTACGCCAAGCTCCTCGTCCAGGAGCTCCGGGTTCCAGAGCGCGACCGTGCGCTCGGCTCGTGGCGCCGCGTCGTCGCCGATCACGGTGACCTCGAGTCCGGTCAGGGAGCGAGCGAGCTCGCCAGGGTTCGCGATCGTGGCGGAGGCGAGCAGGAACTGCGGTTCGGCCCCGTAGACGCGCGCGAGCCGGCGGAGGCGTCGGAGGACGTTGGCGACGTGCGAGCCGAAGACGCCGCGGTAGACGTGCGCCTCGTCGACGACGACGTAGCGGAGGTTCTGCAGCACGTCGCCCCAGCGGTCGTGGTGCGGCAGGACCCCGACGTGCAGCATGTCCGGGTTCGTGAGCACGACGTTCGCCCACTTGCGGATCTGCCAGCGACGCTCGTGCTCGGTGTCGCCGTCGTAGATGGCCGTGCGGAGCCCCGGCACGCGGAGCGCCGCGAGCGTGCGGGCCTGGTCCTGCGCGAGCGCCTTCGTCGGATAGAGGTAGAGCGCGCGGTGCCTGGGCTCGGACGCGAGCGCCGAGAGCACGGGCAGGTTGAAGGCGAGAGTCTTGCCGCTCGCCGTCCCCGTGGTCACGATCAGGTGCTCCCCGCGGCCGGCCGCCCGCCAGGCGTCCGCCTGATGGGCGTAGAGGGTGGAGACGCCTCGCGCCGCGAGTGCCGCCGTGACCGGTGGCGCGAGCTCCTCCGGCAGCGGCGCGAGTCCCGGCTCGCGAGCGGGCTCGGTGCCGAGGTACGCGACCTCCTCCGTCTCCAGCAGGTCAGCCCAGACCGCGACGTCGAGCGCCATCGGACTCGTATAGCACGGCCCTTCGGAGGAGAGCCTGTGGGTCTTCGGCCCGTGTCCGAGTGGTAGCGTCCTGACACTCCATGCGGCTGTCTGATCTCGGCGAGCTCGGCCTGCTCGCGGAGCTCGAGCGCCGCGGGCTCGTCCAGGGCGTCGAGGACGACGCGGCCCGGCTCGAGGAGGGTCTCGTGGTGACGCAGGACGCGCTCGTGGAAGGAGTCCACTTTCGACGAGCCTGGACGTCCTGGCGCGATCTCGGCTACAAGGCGGCCGCGGTCAACCTGAGCGACCTCGCCGCCTCGGGAGCCGAGCCGGAGGCGCTGATCGTGAGCCTCGGCGTTCCTCCGACCACCGAGCTCGCAGCCGTGGTCGAGCTCTACGAGGGGCTCGCCCAGACGGGCGTCGCGGTGCTCGGCGGGGATACCACCTCGGCGCCGGCCGTCTATCTCAGCGTGACCGCTCTCGGACGCTCGGAGCGGGTCCCGGGCCGCGGCGGCGCCCGTCCGGGCGACGGGCTGGTGGTGACAGGGCCGCGCGGCGGGTCGGCCGCCGGTTTCCTCGCGCTCCGCGACGGGATCGCGAGCCCGCTCGTCCGAGCGCACCTGCGCCCGCCGATTCGCCTCGAGGAGGGCCGCCGACTCGCCCGGCGGGCCACCGCGATGCTCGATCTCTCGGACGGGCTCGCCTCGGACGCCGCGCGGCTCGCTGCGCGCTCGGCCTGCCGGCTCGTGATCGAGCTCGAGCGCGTGCCGGTGGCCGAGGGGGTCGAGGAGGCGGCCGCTCGAGCGGGCACGGGCGGGTGGGAGCTCGCGTGCGCGTTCGGCGAGGACTACGAGCTGCTCGCCGCGCTGCCGGCCGGCGAGACAAACGGCTTTCGGGTCGTCGGGCGTTGCGAGGAGGGCGAAGGCGTGGAGCTGCGGCTCGCCGGCGTTTCCGTGGCCCTCGCCGGCTGGGAGCACTTTCGCCTCGAGCTGCCTGCCCCGGAAGAACGAGCGCGCTGAGAGATCCGGTCCCCGCGTGATTGGACGGGGGGCGGTCCGAGGTTCGTTCCGGCCCGCTGGCGGTGGGTAGGTCTATCGTGGGTGGACACAGGAGCCCAGCGCGAGTAAGGGGAGGCCATGACCACACTCGAGAATCGGCCGAACACCGCACTCCTCGTCGTCGACGTGCAGAACGGCGTCGTCGAGGGGGCTCACGAGCGCGACGCGGTCGTCGCGAACGTCGGCAGCCTGGTCGAGAAGGCGCGGCGGGAACGGGTCCCCGTTGTCTGGGTCCAGCACTCCGACGAGCAGCTTGCGAGGGGGAGCGACGACTGGCGGATCGTCCCCGAGCTGACTCCGGGCGACGTCGAGCCTCTCGTCGAGAAGAACTACGGCGACTCCTTCGAGGACACCACCCTCGAGACCCTGCTGTCGGGCCTCGGAGTAGCGCGACTCGTCGTCGTCGGCGCACAGACCGATGCGTGCATCCGCTCGACGCTCCATGGCGCGTTGGTCAGGGGCTACGACGCGACCCTTGTCAGCGACGCCCACACGACGGAGGACCAGACGGCGCGGGGGGCGCCGCCGCCGGACCAGATCATCGCGCACACGAACCTGTACTGGACCTACCAGACGGCGCCGGGGCGGGCGGCCGGGACGGTCGAGACCAAGGATGTCGACTTCGGCGGTACGTCCTGAAGCCTGTCCGACGCGGACGGGAACGCCTCGGGACGGGACCGCGCCCAGGTCGTCATCGGGCCTGGGTGAGCGGTGCCCGCACGGCGGATGGCCGTTGCCTGCTGCTAGGGCCCTAGAGCCAGCTCGCGAAAGCGCTCTCGTACTTGCCGCGCGGGTAAGCGCCGACGACGGTCTGCTTCGGCTCCCCGCCCTCGAAGAGCATCACGGTCGGGATCGAGAGGATTCCGAAGCGCCCCGCCACGTCCGGGTTCTCGTCGATGTCGACCTTCACGAAGCGGAGCCGCTCGCCGTGCTCGCTCTCGAGCTGCTCGAGCACGGGCGAGACCGCGCGACACGGCCCGCACCAGGGAGCCCAGAAGTCGACGACGGTCGGCCGCTCGGCCCGCAGCACGTCGGAGTCGAAGCTCTCGTCTGTGACCTCGCGCATCGCCGGGATGGTAGCGGGCGCGGAGGCTGCGACTCTAGATGCGCCCGAGCAGGGCCGCTCCCCGCAGAAGCGGCACCTTCCATACCGCCTCGAGCACGATCGAGCGGCTCATCTTCGAGCCGCCGAGCTCGCGGTCGACGAACGTGATCGGAACCTCGACGACGCGGAAGCCGGCCCGAAGGGCACGGTAGGTCGTCTCGATCTGGAAGGCGTAGCCGCGCGAGTCGATCGCGGCGAGATCGAGGCGCTCCAGCACCGTGCGGCGGTAGCACTTGAAGCCGCCCGTGAGGTCGCGAACGCGCGTGCCGAGCAGGATCTGGGCGTACAGCGAGCCGCCCCGGGAGACGAGGCGCCGCCCGAGTCCCCAGGCGCGCACCTGCCCGCCGGGGACGTAGCGGGAGCCGAGGACGAGGTCTGCCTCTTCGGCGGCGGCGAGCAGTCGAGGCACGTCGGCGGGATCGTGGGAGAAGTCGCAGTCCATCTCGAGCACGAGGTCGGCGCCCTCGGCGAGGGCTCGGGCGAACCCGGCCAGGTACGCCGGGCCGAGGCCCTCCTTGCGCGGACGGTGGAGCACGTCCACGAAGGGGAGCGTCGCGGCGAGACGGTCGGCCAGCTCGCCGGTGCCGTCCGGGGAGTTGTCGTCGATCACGAGCACCCGGACGTCGTGCGGCTGGAGCGCCTGCACCATCGCCTCCAGGTTCTCGCGCTCGTTGTAGGTGGGAAGGCAAACGGTCGCTCGCACGGCCGTATCATCGCCGTCGTGACCGTCCGCACTCCGACGAACGCGGACGTGGCGGCACAGTTCGAGCTGCTCGCCGACCTGATCGAGCTCGAGGGCGGCGACGCCTTCCGCGTGAATGCGTATCGCCGCGCCGCCACCCGGATCAGCGAGCACGGCGGGCCGGTGGCGAAGCTCGCGCTCGAGGGGCGCGCGAAAGAGCTGCAGGGGATCGGACAGACGATCGAGGCCAAGATCGTGGAGATCGCGCAGAACGGTGAGATGAGCGCCCTCAGCAAGCGCAAGGCCGCGATTCCGCCCGAGGTCGTGCTCTTCATGCGGCTCCCCGGCCTCGGGCCGAAGACGGCGGCGCGCATCTGGCGCGAGCTCGGCGTCTCGACCCTCGAGGAGCTCCACGAGGCCGCCGCCGCCGAGCGTCTCCGCGGGCTCGCGGGGCTCGGCGCCAAGACCGAGGAGCGCATCCTGAAGGCGCTCTCCGCCGAGGCGCCCACGCTCCAGAAGCGGACGCTCCTCGGCCACGGCCTCCCGGCCGTGCTGGCGGTCGTCTCCGTCCTGCGAGAGCACCCGGGCGTCGACCGGGTCTCGGAGGCCGGGAGCATTCGGCGCCGGCGCGAGACGGTGCGGGACCTCGACGTGATCGCGACGGCCGCCGACGCGGGCGAGCTGACGGGCTTCTTCACGCGGCTGACCTGGGTCGGCGAGGTCGCCGCGCACGGCGATACGAAAGCAACGGTTGTCTCGCACGACGGCCTGCGCTTCGATCTTCGAGTCGTGCCGCCGGAGTCGTTCGGCAACCTCCTGCAGCACTTCACCGGCTCGAAGGCCCACAACGTCGCGCTGCGGGAGGACGCGGTGCGTCGGAAGCTCTCCATCTCGGAGTACGGCATCCAGGACGGGGAGAGCGGCACGGTCTTCACCGCGCGGGAGGAGGCCGCGGTCTACGAGCGACTCGGCTACCAGTTCATCGCGCCCGAGCTGCGCGAGAACGCGGGCGAGCTCGAGGCGGCGCGGCGCGGAGAGCTGCCCGTGCTCGTGGAGCGCGGCGACCTGCGCGGCGACCTGCACTCGCACACGACCTGGTCGCAGGACGGCAAGAGCACCCTCGTCGAGATGGTCGAGGCGGCCGTGGCCCGGGGCCACTCCTACCTCGCGGTCACGGATCACTCGCACTCTCTGCGGGAGGGTCGACTCGAGGCTCAGGCAGAGGAGATCGACGCGCTCGCGGGCCGGTTCCTCCCCTTCAGGATCATCAAGGGGATCGAGGTCAACATCCGGGCGGACGGATCCGTCGACGTGCCTGACGAGGTGCTCGCCGAGCGGGACTGGGTGATGGCCTCGGTCCACTCCCGCTTCGACGAGGACCTGACCGAGCGCGTCCTCGCCGCGATGGAGAACCCGCACGTCGACTGCATCGGTCACCTGACGGGGCGGAAGCTCAACGTCCGTCCAGCGGCGGACGTCGCGATCGAGCGGGTGATCGAGAAGGCGCTCGAGACGGGCACGTTCCTCGAGCTGAACGCGCAGCCGAATCGGCTCGACCTGCGCGACGCGCACGCGAGGCTCGCCGGCGAGGCGGGGGTGAAGGTCGCCATCTCGACCGACGCGCACGTTGTGGCGGCGCTCGATCACCTGGAGATCGGCGTCGCGCAGGCACGGCGCGCGTGGCTTACGAGGGAGCAGGTGCTGAACAGCCGCTCGTGGCCCGAGCTCGAGGAGCTGCTCGCGCGGTGAGCGCTCCCGGCGGAGGCCCTGTGGAGCGATCGTCACGAATCTGCCACACCGGGTCACACTCTCGTGACGGTGCCTGGCACCGTGACGGAGTGTCCACAGCCCTCCGGCTCTGGTTCTCCAGGCGCGGCGCGCGGCAGTCGTTCCCTTCTCGCCGGGCTGTGGACGACCTGCGACGGTGTCTGACCCCGTGACGGGGCGGCGGGAGGGCGGGAGGGCGTGACCTTCCGGGACGACGGGCACGCCGCGCTCGAGTGGGTCGCCGACTACCTCGAGCGCGTCGGCGAGCTGCCCGTGCTGGCGCGGGTTCGCCCCGGCGACATCCGCTCGAGGCTTCCGGAGCGACCGCCGGA
>JBBSIG010000046.1:0-14722 GCA_038232215.1 Gaiellales bacterium
GTGAAGCGATCGCCCGTGAGCTGCATACCGTCGCCGGAATCTCCGGCGAACCGGATGATCACCCCCTCGCGCTGCTCGGTCGGCTTCGCCATGGCGCTTCCCTAGGTATAGCCGATGTCCGAAGCAGTCAGGGCGCTTCGGCGAGGAGCGCTCGCACGTCGAGCGGCGCAGTGACCATCGCGACGCCCGCCCCGTCCGGCGGGCGAGGCCACTCCTCGTGCAGTCGGTCGCGGTACAGCTCGACGCCGTTCCCGTCGGGATCCCGGAGGTAGAGCGCCTCGCTGACGCCGTGATCCGAGGCGCCGTCGAGCGGGACGCCGGCGTCGGCGAGCGCCGCCCTCGTCGGATAGCGGACGGCGACGTGGAAGAGACCCGTGGTGCCCGGCGGCGGCGGCGACCCGCCCTTCGATTCCCACGTGTTCAAGCCGATGTGGTGGTGATAGCCGCCGGCCGAGATGAACGCCGCCTGGTCGCCCCACCGCTGCTGAACCTCGAAGCCGAGGACGCCGCAGTAGAAGGCCAGGCTCCTCTCGATGTCCGCGACCTTGAGATGGACGTGGCCGATGTCGACGCGCGCGTCGATCGGGTTCGGAGTCGGCTCGTCAGCCATCGCCGGCAAGGCTAACGACGCGATGACGGGTAGGCGATTGCCGCCGCGTGAGACGCGACGCGTTGATGCTGTCCTAGACACGGGCGACGGGCGGCCGCGGATTCTTGGAGGTCGACGAGGTGCTCAGGCCGATGTGGTGGTGGTATCCGCCAGCCGAGAGGAACGCTGCCGAGTCGCCGAAGCGCTGGGTCAGCTCGAAGCCGAGCACGTCGTGGTAGAAACCGAGCGCGCGGTCGAGGTCGGCCACCTTCAAGTGGACGTGGCCGATGTCGGCGCCCGGGTCGATCGGCCGCCGGGGCGCGAGCTCCTCTGCCTCTCGGCTCTCCTCGCGCTCCCGCCGAGCTTAGCGCGGCCCGCCGGCGCAGTCAGCCGGACCCTACGTCACCTGACCGGCTTGCCGCCGCCGCGCACGACGAGCCAGAGGCCGCCGAACTCGTCGACGTTCTGGCACAAGATCTGACCGCGGCCGTCGTGGACGTAGTAGTAGAGCGGCCGGCCCGCGTACGTGAGCTGCATCGAGCCGTCGTCCCGCCTGGTGCGGCCGAGCAGGGACGCCTTGGCGCCCGTTCCCGGGCGCAGTCTCCCCTTTACGATGTAGGGCGGCCAGGCGGTCGCGCAGGCGCCGTAGCAGAGGCTCCTGCCGGGCGGGTCCTTGGTGAACGCGTAGAGGGCGCGGTTGCGCCCGTCGAAGAGCACCGGCCCGAAGCGGGAGGGGCGAACGGTGACGGTCGGCGACGTTGCACCGCCGGCGGAGCTCGCCGTGCGAATCGCCGAGCCCGGGGCATCCGTCGTCCCGAACGTAAGCATGGCGAAAGCGGCGAGGGCCGAGCCGGCCGCCACCACGGCAACCCTTACCCGGCTGAGGTGAGTCGCGCTCTCAGCTGCACGTGCAAGCTCGTGCTCGGTCATCTTTGCCCTCCTTGTCGATGCCTCGGGCTTCGGAGCAGTCGCCGACGGGCGCCGGTACGGCTGATTATCGAGCCTCGGCCCGGCCGGCGATCTGAAATTCGGCTGAACTCTGCGGCTCGACGGCCCAGGCCCACGGCAGCTGCGAAGATGCCAAGGATGGGCACGGGGAGCAGCGTGGTCGAGACGGGCCCGTACGAGCAAGCGGTTGCATGGCGACGCCAGCTCCACGCCAACCCGGAGCTCTCGTTCGAGGAGCACGAGACGGCGGACTTCGTCTTCGACACGCTCTCGTCGTTCGAAGGGCTCGAGCTGGAGCGTCCGACGCCGACCAGCGTCGTCGCTCGGCTGCGGGGCGCGGCGGAGGGCAAGACGCTCGCCCTGCGTGCCGACATGGACGCCCTGCCTGTGAGCGAGGAGACCGGGCTCGAGTTCGCCTCGCGCCGCCCGGGCGTGATGCACGCCTGCGGTCACGACGGACACACCGCGATGCTCCTCGCCTCGGCGCGGCTCCTCTGCGAGCGGCGGGCCGAGCTCGGAGGCGAGATCCGATTCCTCTTCCAGCACGCCGAGGAGAAGCCGCCGGGCGGAGCGCGGGAGCTCGTCGCGGCTGGGGTGATGGACGGCGTCGACCTCGTGCTCGGCGCGCACCTCCTGACGGCGCTCGACGTCGGCACGGTCGCCGTTCCCGTGGGCGTGATGACCGCCGCCGCGGACATCTTCTCCGCCGAGATCCACGGCGTCGGCGGACACGCGGCCTTTCCTCACCGCTCGGTCGACCCGGTCGTCGTCGCGGCGCAGGTGGTGATGAGCCTGCAGACCGTCGTCTCACGCGGCATCGACCCCCTCGAGAGCGCCGTGCTCTCCGTGACGAGGCTGTCCGCGGGGACGGCGGACAACGTTATCCCGGAGACGGTTCGGCTGGGAGGGACGGTGCGCACGTTCGACCCGGAGATCCGCGACTCGATTCGCGCCGCGATGGCGCGCATCCTCCAGGGCGTGACCGAGGCGCACGGCGCCCGCTACACCTTCGACTACGAGGAGGGCTACGCGCCGGTGACGAACGATCCCGCCGCAGCCGCGCTCGTCGAGGCGGCGGCGCGCGACGAGCTCGGCGACGCGGCTCTCGTGCAGATGGATCCCATCATGGGCGGCGAGGACTTCTCGGGCTACCTCGCCGCCGCGCCGGGCGCGTTCTTCGCGGTCGGCGCCCGCAACGAGGCGCTCGGGGCCGCCTATCCCCACCACCATCCTCGCTTCGCGATCGACGAGGCCGCGCTGCGCACCGGGATCGCCGTGTTCGTGCGGGCGGCGACGAGCTACCTCGGCCGCTAGGGCTCGGTCGCGGCCGGCTCGCGGGTGGGCCCCGACGCGGCAGGCGTGCCGCTCGGCGGGTCGAGCAGGGCGCCCGCGAGCGGCCACAGGCAGAGCGCCAGCCACGAGACGCCGAGGACGTCCGTCTGCACGGCGAGGGTGAGCACCGCGGCGAGCGCCGCGGCCAGGCCGGCCGCCCAGTCCGAGCGCACGCCGCGCCCGACGAGCCCGGCGAGGAGCGCGAGGTTCCACGCGAGGAAGAGCAGCATCCCGCCGAGGCCCGTCTCGACCCCGAGCTCCGTGTAGGTCGACTCGCCGGCCTGCAGCTTCACGTCGAAGCGCGAGGCGGTCTCGCCCGCGTTGCCGAGCCCGTAGCCCTGCGGGTGGTGGACGACCGTGCGCAGGCCGGCCCGGAGGCTCGTCAGGTGGCTCCGGATCGAGGGCTCCTCGGTGCCGGCTCCGATCTTGCCGCCGTGCAGGCGCGCCTGCTGACGCTGGTACGGCAGGTCCTCGGGGAAGAAGTGGGTGCGGGGAGCGACGGAGGTGAAGGCGAGCGCGAAGCCCACCCCCGCCGCGAGCACGAGCGCGGCGACCGGAACGGGCCAGGCCCGCCTGCGTGCGACCGCGAGCGCGAGGAGGCCGGCGGCGAGCGCGATGATCGACGCGCGGGAGTAGGTGAAGAGGAGACCCACGGCCGAGATCGCGGCGAGCCCGGCGAGGAGCCGGACACGCCGCCTGAGCGCCGTGACCGAGGAGGCGACGAGCAGAGCGACGACGAGCAGGTAGCTCGTCGCGAGCGGGCTGAGGAAGACCGACACGAGGCGTCTCGAGAGCCGGGTCTCCGAGCCGGTGTTGAAGACGAAGTTCTCGGGCAGGCGCCCGACCCCGCGGTAGTCGAAGCCGAGCTGGTCGTTGAAGTAGCCGGGCACGCCCGCGTCGCGCCACCAGCGAAGCGGCACCAAGTACTCCTCCACGAGACCGAGCGCGGCGACGGCGGCGGCGGTGCCGATCAGGAGCCAGCGGAGCCGGCGCAGGTCGGCGGCGCCGAGGCGGAGCGAGCGGCCGACGAGGAACGCGGCGACCGGGACGAGGTCGTGGCGGAGCCCGTAGAGCACGGCCGTGCCGCCCGCCTCGCCCCCGAGCCGACCCTGCGGCACCACGGCGTACACGACGACGAGCGTGGCGAACGCGAGCGCGAGCCAGTCGACGAGGCCCGGACGGAAGGGGAGCCGCCGCGCGCGCCGGGCGTCGAGCCCGAGCCGCGCGAGCGCGACGACGAGCAGGACCTCCTTCCAGGCCTGGATCGCAGTCAGAGCACCGCCCCGGACGCCGGCCCCGTAGAGCGCCGCCATCGCCGCGTTGTGAGCGGCGAGCCCGACGACGAAGAGGAGGAGCGCCCGGGCGGGCCGCCGCCAGACGAGGGCGCTCGCGGCCGCGAGCAGAACGCCGTAGACCGCGAGCGCGAGGACTGTGCCCACGGCGGCGAGCGTACAACCGCTGCGGGTGCGGGCAGGACCGGGGAGTACGATCGCGCCCGATGCCGGGTGCTCCTGTCGAGACGGTCCTGCGCCCGTGCGGTCCCTACTCTCTGGCGCTCACCGCACGCGGCGCGGGCGACGCCACGCGCACCTTCCGCGACGGCGTCCTGACCGCGCTCCTGCACGTGCGGGGGCGGGACGAGGAGATACGGGCCTGGCAGCGCCGGGACGGCGCGATCTGCGTGCGGGCGGAGAGCGACGAGGCGGTCGAGCGCCTGCGCTTCGTGCTCGCCGTCGACGACGATCACACACCGTTTCTCGAGCGGTTCCGCCGCGACGGGCTGCTCCGCGAGGCCGTCTGGCACCTGCAGGGGCTGCGGCAGCTCCGCGTGGCGACGGTGGAGCTCGCTCTCCTGCGGGCGCTCTGCGGCCAGCTGATCGAGAGCAGCCAGGCGCGCCTGATCGAGCGCCGGATCGTGCGGGCGGCCACGCCCGCACACGGCGAGCTGCACCGCCCGCCGAGCGGCGGCTCGCTCGGCGCGCTCTCGCCGGCTCGCCTACGGGCGCTCGGACTGCACGCCCGCCGGGGGGCGACGCTCGTACGACTGTGCCGCTCGCTCGAGCTGGAGCGGCTGCGAGGACTGCCGACGGACGTGGCCGCCGAGCGCCTGGGACGCGAGCGCGGCCTCGGGCCGTGGTCGGTCGGCGTCGTCTGCCTCGAGGGCCTCGGGCGCGCCGAGCGCGGTCTCGTCGGCGATCTCGGCCTCGTGAAGCTGCTCTCGGCGCTCCGGGGCCGGTGGGTCGAGGCGGAGGAAACCGCCGAGCTGCTCGAGCCCTACGGCGAGTGGGCCGGCCTCGCGAGCGTCTACCTGCTGGCCGCCTTCGGCCGCGGGCTCGTGCCCCTGCCCGACGGCTCGAGCGTGCGGCGAGCGCCCGCTCGCCTGCGCGCGGCCGCAGCCTGGTAGGGCCTGTCCCTAGACTCCCGCGCATGTCCGTCGACCCGCGGCGAATCGCCATCCTGGGCGCCGGCAAGCTCGGCGAGTCGCTGCTGGCGGGACTGCTCGTCTCTGGCTGGCGGCTGCCGGAGGAGATCGTCGTGACGGGGCGCAGGCCCGAGCGGGTCGCCGAGCTCGCAGCGCGACACGGCGTCGAGGCGACGCTCTCGAACGTCGAGGCGAGCGCCGGGGCCGCGCTCGTGGTCCTGGCGGTGAAGCCGCAGGACTTCGACGTCCTCCTCGGCGAGGTGGGCGCCTTCCTCACGCCCGAGCAGACCGTGCTCTCGGTTGCCGCGGCGATCCCGACGGCCGCGATCGAGCGCCGCGTCGGCGCGGCCGTCCCGGTCGTCCGCGCCATGCCGAACGCGCCGGCGACGGTGCGGGAAGGCATGGCCGGCATCTGCGCGGGCGCGCACGCGGCCGAGGAGCACGTCGCGCTCGCGGAGGAGGCGCTATCGCACCTCGGCGCCGTGGTGCGCGTGGCGGAGAGCGCGATGGACGCCGTCACCGCGGTGTCCGGGTCGGACCCTGCCTACTTCGCGCTGCTCGCCGAGGCGATGATCGAGGCGGGGATCCTGCTCGGGCTCTCGCGCGAGATCTCGACCCAGCTCGTCGTGCAAACCATGCTCGGGACGGCCAAGCTGCTCCGCGACGAGCACATGCACCCGGTCGAGCTGCGCGAGGCGGTCACCTCGCCCGGCGGGACGACGATCCGGGCGATCCGCGAGCTCGAGCGGGCCGGCGTGCGCGCAGCCTTCCTGAACGCGATCCAGGCCGCGATGGAGCGCTCCCGCGAGCTGGCCGCCGGCGAGCCGTGAGCGCAGACGTCGAGCTCGTCGTGTGCGAGGACGCCGAGGCAGCCGCGCTCGACGTCGCGCGCCGCCTGGCGGCCGCCGCGCGCGAGGGGGGCGACGTCGCGCTCACGGGAGGCTCCACCCCGCGCCGCGCGTACGAGCTCGCCGCCTCGCTGGAGCCCGACTGGGCCCGCGTCCGCATCTGGTGGAGCGACGAGCGCTGCGTGGCTCCGGAGGACGAGCGCTCGAACTTCCGCCTCGCGAAGGAGTCCCTGCTCGACCGGCTCGACCATGCACCGGCGGAGGTGCACCGGATCCGGGGCGAGCTCGCTCCGGAGGAGGCCGCCGCTTCCTACGACGCCGAGCTCCGCGGCGTGGCGTTCGACCTCCTGCTGCTCGGCATGGGGCCCGACGGGCACGCCGCCTCCCTGTTCCCGCGCTCCCCGGCGCTCGACGAGACCGAGCGGCTCGCGGTCGCGGCCCGACCCGGGCTCGAGCCCCTCGTCGACCGGGTCACGCTCACCCTGCCCGCCCTCCGCGCCGCCCGCGAGACCGTCTTCCTCGTGACCGGAGAGGAGAAAGCGGGGGCCGTCCAGCGTGCCTTCGCCCGGCCGCCGACGCCCGAGACGCCGTCGAGCCTCGTTCGCGGCGAGCGCACGATCGTCGTGCTCGACCGGCTTGCGGCCCGTGATCTCTCGTAACGCCCGGGGTACGGCCGCTACGACCCGGGCAGGAGCGGCGAGCTCAGCTCGGCGGCGAGGCCGCGCCTGTCCGCGAGCGCCTGCAGCACGAGCACGGTGTCCGCGACGGGGATGTCCTCCAGGTACTCCTCTCGCCTCTCGAAGGACTCGAGCACGGCCTCGACCGCCTCGACGTAGCCGAGCGAGTCCGCGGCCGCGATCGTCGCGAGCGCGTCACCCACCGGCGCCGGAAAGCCCTCGCCCACGCGGAGCGCGTTGGCGAGCGGGCGCGCCTCGGCGTCTCGCCCGAGGACGAGCAGCGCGAGGCAGGCGGCGTAGCGCCCGATCGGAGACTCGGCCTCCGCCGCGCCCAGCTCGAGCGCCCACCGGGCGTCGGCCTCGGCCGCCCTCCAGTCGCCGGCGAGCACGCGCGACTTGACGGCCCCGAGCGGGCGCCCCCAGCTTCCGGGAGGCGCGTCGGCGAAGCTGTCCCGGTAGCGGTCGGCGGCCTGCGAGAGCCAGCGGCTCGCCTCGTCTCGCCTGCCCTGCATGAGCGCGGCCAGGCCGGCGCCGCCCGCCGCGTTCCCGATCCGGGTGAGCTGACGCTGCCGGGCGTCGGTGTCGGCCGCGGACCCGAGCCGGGCGTCGCCGTCCCTGACGCGGTCTGCCTCGCGGCGCTCGTGGGCGGCCCAGTCCGTCACGGCGGAAGTATCCTCTCCCGGTCGCTCCGCTGAAGACTCCCGTGGCCGAGACCGAGTTCAAGCTCACGCGCGCCGGCGACGTCGCCGTCGCCGTCGTGACGATGGACGGCGGCGAGGATACGAGTGCGGCGGTGCTCGGACGGGCGGCGCTCGAGTCGCTCGCACGGGTGCTCGACGAGCTCGAGTCGGGCGACTGGGCGGCCATGGTGCTGACTGGCAGGAACCGGGTCTTCTCGGCCGGCGCCGACCTGCGGCAGCTCACGAGCGCGACGCGCGAGACGGCGATCGCGGGCAGCCGCGCCGGACACGAGCTGTTCGGCCGCCTCCGGGCGCTCCCCTACCCGACCGTGGCCGCGATCAACGGCGACTGTCTCGGCGGCGGCGTCGAGATCGCCCTCCACTGCGACGCGCGCACGATCTCGACCGGCGTTCGCCGTTTCGCCTGCCCGGAGGTCGCGCTCGGGATCGTCCCGGCGTGGGGAGGCACGCAGCTCGTGCCGCGCCTCGTCGGCGCCGAGGCGGCGGTCGCCTTCGTCGTCTCGAACCCGTTGCGGCAGAACCGGATGCTCGACGCGACGAGGGCGCAGGCGCAGGGCTTCGCCGACCGGCTGGTCGAGCCCGCCGAGCTCCTGGACGAGTCGATCGCCTTCGCGCTCGAGCTCGCCGAGCGCCCGCTCGAGCGCGGGGCGCCCCTCGTGGAAGACCTCGAGCGCACCCTGCGGCGCGCGCGTGCCGCGGTCGACGACGCGGTCCACGGCGCCGCCCCCGCACCGTACGTCGCCCTCGACCTGCTCGAGGGCGCCCTCTCGGGCTGGAGCCTCGAGCGGGGCCTCCGAGCCGAGGAGGAGGCCGTCGGCAAGCTCCTGCCCGGCCGCCACGCCCAGGCCTCGCTCTACGCCTTCGACCTCGTGCAACGGCGCGCGAGGGTCCGGACAGGCGCTCCCCCCGTCGAGCCGCTGCCCGTCAGACGCGTCGGCATCGTGGGCGCTGGGCTGATGGCCACGCAGATCGCGTCGCTCTGCCTCCGCCGCCTCGAGGTGCCCGTCGTCCTCCGAGACGTGGAGGCCGGAATCGTCGAGCGGGCTCTGGAGACGATCCGCGGCGAGCTCTCGAGCCGGGTCGCGGAGGGACGCCTCGACGAGGGCAGGGCACGCCTCCTCGCCGAGCTCGTCACCGGTGGCACCGGCTACGACGGCTTCCGCGACTGCGACCTCGTGCTCGAGGCGGTGATCGAGCGACTCGACGTCAAGCAGCAGGTACTCGCCGAGGTCGAGGCCGTCGTCGGGCCCGCCTGCGTGCTCGCGACCAACACCTCGGCGCTGTCGGTCGAGAGGCTGAGTGCCGACCTCGCGCGCCCCGAGCGCCTGCTCGGCATGCACTTCTTCAACCCCGTCGCTTTGATGCCGCTGCTCGAGCTGGTGCGCACCTCGAGGACCGACGACGTCGTGCTCGCCACCGCCTGGGACGTCGGCAGGAGACTGGGCAAGAGCTCCGTGCTCGTTCGCGACGCGCCGGGCTTCGTGCTCAACCGCGTGCTGACGCGGATGACGCGCGTGCTCCTGGACGCGCTCGAGCACGGCAACACCGCCGAGGAGGTCGACGAGGCGATGCTGTCCCTGGGCATGCCGATGGCGCCCTCCGTCGTCCTGCAGCTGGTCGGGCCGCGCGTGGCGGGCCAGGTGCTCGAGAGCCTGCACGAGGCGTTCCCCGACCGCTTTCCGCTCTCGCCGGCGCTCGCGGCCCTGGCCGCCGGCGAGGATCCTCCGGTGCTCGCGCACAGCCCGCGCACGCAGGAAGGTATCGTGCGGGACGCCATGGAGGCGGTCGCGGACGAGATCCACCGCCTGCTCGAGGAGGGCGTCGTCTCCGAGGCGGCCGACGTCGACACGACGCTCCTGCTCGGCGCCGGCTGGCCCTTCTTCATGGGCGGCGCGACGAAGTACCTCGACCAGACCGGAGTCTCGGAGCGCCTGTTCGGCCGGCTGCTCGCCGAGACCGGGACGAGAGCAGGCATCTGATGGCGCGCGACGACTGGCGAGCGCGCGTCGAGCTCGGCGAGGAGGAGCACGCGCACGGGCTGCTCGGCCGGCTCGGGCTCGGGCTCTCGTCGGAGGCGGCCAGGCTGGCGGAGGAGCTCGTCGAGCACCGGCTCGTGGCCTCCCGCGAGGGCGGCACGGTCTTTCTCTACGCCGACTCCCGCGCGCAGCTCGACCAGGCCATCGTCGTGCTGGAGGCCGAGCTCGAGGAGGGCGACCTGCAGCCCGAGCACGTCACCGTGGAGCACTGGCTCTCCGACGAGGGCCGCTGGGATGACGAGCCTCCCGAGGCGGACGGTGCGCCCGCGAGCGGCGCGGAAGGAGCCGGCGCCTGGGAGGTGCGGGTGGAGTGCTCGACGGTCGAGGACGCCGAGGCGCTCGTGGAGCGTCTCGACCGGGACGGCTACGGCGCCGTCCGTCGCTTCCGCTTCGTGATCGCCGGCTCGGCGTCGCGCGAGGAGGCGGAGGAGCTCGCCCGACGCCTGCACGGCGAGGTCGAGCGCGCCCCCTCGGTGTGGGAGGTGCTGCCGCGGAACCCGTTCGCCGTCGTCGGCAGCATCTTCCCGGGAGGGTCCGGCACGCCCCTCTGATCCGAGGGCAAGGGTCCCGCGGGCCGGCCCGAAGACGCCGTCCCGCCGCGGGCCGGGCTTCCGGTATGCTTTCGAAGAGTCGCTCGCCAGGGGACTGCAAGCGAGCGCGATCTCCTCCCAACGTTGCAGCACGCGGACGTGCTGCACAGATGCAGCAAACGACTGAGCATTCGATCCCTTTGCGGGAGACGACGGACGGCCTGACAGCCGCCGCGCTCCGCGCCGAGACATGGGCCGGCGAGCCCTTCCTGCGGGCGGACGAGGAGCCCGGCGTCGCGCTCGCCCCCGGCACGTGGCGCCATCAGGCGCTCGAGGCGGCGCTCGCCGAGATCGACGGGGGCCGACGCGCTCCCTCCCCGGCCTGGAGGGTCAACTTCGGGCTGATGCTCGGGCTCGAGCGCGTGCTCTCGGAGCCCCGTCCTCAGCTCGCCTCCGGCACCGAGCTCCGCCGGCACCAGGTCGACGCGCTCGCCGGGATGCTCACCGAGCTGATCGCGGCGCGGGAGGAGAGCGGCAACGGCGACGCTCCCCCGGCCGAGGAGGTCGTCGCCGATGCAGAGGACGTGGAGGATCCCGATCCGTCCCCGGGAGGCGAGGCCGGGACGAGCGAGGACGAGGAGGACGCCGAGCTCGAGCCGGCGCCGGACCCGGGCGCTGCTCGCCGCGTCCGCTTCCGCCATCCGACCGCCTCGGGCAAGACGATCGCGGCCGCCGGGTTCGTGGAGGCAGCCTCCACGCTCGGCGTGCTCATCCTCACCCACCGCCGCCTGCTCGTCTCGCAGTTCGAGCGGGACCTGAAGGCGGAGGGCTACGGCGAGCGCCTGACCCCGGTGATCACGGCGGGCGGCGAGCCGCTCCGCGGGAATCCGCTCACGATCCAGACGTACGCCTGGTTCGCGCGGCACGTCGACAGCGTCAGCCGGCAGGCCTACCAGCTCGTCATCTGCGACGAGGCGCACACGGCGCTCGGGGAGAAGACGAGCGCGGCCATTCGCAGCTTCCCCGAGCCCATCTACATCGGCATGACGGCGACCGAGCAGCTGATCGCGAAGCAGGTCTCGGACGTCTTCCCCGCGTCCGTCGACGACCTACCGCTCGCCGACGCCGCCCGCAGGGGCCTGATCGCGCCGCTTCGCTGTCTGCGCGTGCCCCCAGCGGCGGCGATCTCCTCCGTTCCCATCGTCGGCGGCGACTTCGAGGAGCGCGCCCTCGCGGCCGCGCTCGACCACGAGGCGCTGAACCAGGCCGCGGCGAGCCTCTACCGCGACCGCTTCGACTCGACGCCGGGGATCGTCTACGCGGCCGGTGTCGACCATGCGTACAACCTCGCCAAGGAGTTCCGCGCCGCCGGCCTGAAGGCCGAGGCGGTCAGCGGACGCACGCGGCCGGTCAAGCTCGCCGAGACGCTCGCCGCCTACGAGCGCGGCGAGATCAACGTGCTCGTGAACGCGATGCTGCTCGCCGAGGGGTGGAACTCGCCGCGCGCCACCGTCTGCATGCACCTCGCTCCGACGGCGAGCCGCCGGGTCTACCAGCAGCGGATCGGACGCATCATGCGCACGCACCCGCGCAAGGAGGCCGGCATCGTCGTCGACTTCACCCCGAAGTCGGCGACCCACAACGACCGGGTCATCTCGCTGCACAGCCTGCTCGACGCGGACTTCTACCGCGAGGGAGCGCGTGTCACTCCCGCACCGCGGCGGCGCCAGCAGCGTCGCGCGCGCCGCCAGCTCACGCCCGCGCCCTGGCTCGTCCCCGTCACGCCCGACGTGCAGCGGCGCCTCAACGTGATCACGCGCGAGTGGCAGCGCGTCGACCCCAGGTTCCTGGACGAGGACGAGCAGCGCTACTGGGCCTCGATCGCCGGGCGCCAGATCCGTTTCGACGAGCGCGCGGAGTTCGCGCGGAAGCTGACCGACCGCGGCGCGAGCAAGGCCTGCCTCGAGCAGTTCCTCTTCACGTGCGCGGCCGAGAACCCGAACCGGCGCCTACGCATGACGGCCCTCTCCGACCGCGTCTCGATGGTGGTGCAGCGCGCCGACTTCGACGATCTCGTCACCCTCGTGACCCAGGCGCCGACGTGGGAGAAAGACCGCGCGCAGGGCGTGCGGATCCTCTTGCGCGCGCTCGGCGAGAGCAAGGCGGACGCGCCCGACCAGATCCTCTCCCGCTGGACGTGGAAGCTCGCGCGCGCGACGCGCAAGCTGCAGGACAGGCGGGCGAGCGGGGAGTTCCCGGAGGCGAAGCGGCTGCTCGGGGCGCTCGCCAACTCGCGCGGCCATCGCCACGAGGAGAACGCGGCCAAGCTCGTGAACGCGGCGCTCGAGCTGCCGCTCGAGGTCGGCGTCGCGCTCCTCGCCTCCGCCGAGGGGTACACGCCACGTGCCAACCAGCTCGTCGACGCCGCCCGCGAGCGGCTCGGGACGCTCCCCGAGGTTGCGAACGCGCTCGCCGACACCCTGCCCGCGCCGAAGGCCCAGCCGGGCCGCTCGCGCCGGCGGCGACGGCGGAAGGGACGAGGGCAGGCTGCCCCTGCGCCGGAGCAGCAGGCGACCGAGCAGGCCGCGAGCGAGCAGAACGGAAGCCGGCCCGACGAGGCGCCGAAGCCCCGCGCGCGTCGCCGCCGGCGGCGTGCGCGGACGGGCTCCGGCAACGGCGCGAGCCCGGGGGACGACGCGTCGCCCGACGCGCCGCCCACGGCAGCGGCGCCCGAGCCGGCGCCGGCCGGCGAGATGTAAGACCGGCGTAAGAAGCCGGCGCTACTCTCAGCAGAGGTGCTCGTGCTGCTGGCAATCGGCTTCGCGGCCGGAGTCATTACGGCGATCTCTCCGTGTGTGCTGCCGGTCCTGCCGATCGTGCTCGCGGGCGGGGCGAGCGGCGGCGCCCGGCGCCCGTACGCGATCATCGCCGGGCTCGTCCTCAGCTTCTCGGTCTTCCTGCTCGCCTCGACCTGGCTGATCGACCAGCTGGGGCTGCCGCAGACGTTCCTCCGCGACGCGGCGATCTTCATGCTCTTCGTCGTCGCGGCGACGCTGCTCGTGCCGAGGGCCGGCGAGTTGCTCGAGCGGCCGTTCCTACGGCTCACGCGACGGCGAAGCGGCGAGCTCGGCGGCGGCTTCCTGCTCGGCGCGAGCCTCGGCCTCGTCTTCGTTCCCTGCGCGGGCCCCGTGCTCTCGGCCGTGACGGTGCTCGCGGCGACGAGCCGCGTGGGCTTCGACACCGTGCTGCTCACCGTCGCGTACGCGCTCGGGGCCGCCGTCCCGATGCTCGCGATCGCGCTCGGCGGGCGTCGCGCCGCGGGCGCGCTGCGCTCGCGCGGTGTCGCCCTCCGCCGCTCGCTCGGCGTCGTCGTCGCGCTCACAGCCGTCGCGATCGCGCTCGGCCTCGACACCCGCTTCCAGACCTGGCTCCCGGGGTACACGAACGCGCTGCAGAAGCGGGTGGAGGACACGGGCGGGGCACGCCGGCGGATCGACCGTCTGACGGAGGTCGACAGGGGCGCCGCGCTCGCGGCCAACCCCACCCCCCGGCCGGACGACTTCGGTCTCGCGCCCGAGTTCAGCAGGATCTCGCACTGGCTCAACACCCCCGGCGAGCGGGCCCTGACGATGCGCGGGCTGCGCGGCAAGGTCGTCCTGATCGACTTCTGGACGTACTCGTGCATCAACTGCCTGCGCACACTGCCCCACGTCGAGGCGTGGGAGCGCCGGTACCGGAAAGCCGGGTTGGTCGTCGTCGGCGTGCACACGCCCGAGTTCGCGTTCGAGCACGATCTCGGCAACGTCCGTGCCGCCAGCAAGCGGCTCGGCGTCCGGTATCCCGTCGCCCTCGACAACCGCTACGGGACGTGGACCGCCTACGCGAACCAGTACTGGCCGGCCGAGTATCTCGTCGACCGCCGCGGTCACATCCGGCACGCGCACTTCGGCGAGGGCGAGTACGACAAGACGGAGTCGCTCATCCGGACGCTCCTGCGCGAGCGAAGGGACGTTCGACTCCCGGCGGCCGCCTCCGGGATCCCGGACACCACGCCGACCGAGCCCCTCACGCCCGAGTCGTACCTCGGCTATGAGCGGCTGCAGAGCTTCGTGGGCTCGCGCATCAGGCCGGACGTCGAGGCGGCCTACCGCTTCCCCGCCAGGTTGCAGGAGAACGCGCTCGCGTACTCGGGGCGCTGGCGCGTCGAGCGCCAGCGCATCGTCGCGCGGCGAGAGGCGCGCCTGCGTCTCAGCTTCCACGCGCGCGAGGTGTACCTCGTGCTCGGCGGCCAGGGCCGGGTCGACGTGCGCGTGGACGGGAGGCGTGTGCGGACGGTCCCCGTGACCCGCTACCGCCTCTACACCCTGCTCACGCTGCCGCGCTCGAGGAGCGCGCTCCTCGAGCTGCGCTTCACGCCCGGCGTGCAGGCCTACGCCTTCACCTTCGGCTGACGGGCAGAGGAACCCCTGGCTCCCCGCGGACCTGTCGGGCGCGCTCCCCCGTCCCCTCGCGACATGGCCGCTCGAGCCGTCTTGACACGTCGCGGTGCCTGGCACCGGGACACGGCCGCCGAAGACAGCTGCCACCGCTCGACACCCCGGCGGCTCGCTTCGTAGAGAGCTTCTTCGGCTTTTTCTCA
>JBBSIG010000047.1:0-14633 GCA_038232215.1 Gaiellales bacterium
CCTTTAAGCCGGTCCAGCGAGGCCGGAAAGGAGCCGCATGACGACGACGACTCGCGCCTCGGCGGGACGGATCCTGCTCGACCACGGGGCGATCGACCGGACGCTCTCGCGGATCGCGCACGAGCTGATCGAGGCGCACCGGGATTTCTCCGCGGTCGCGCTCGTCGGCATCCACACGCGCGGCGTCCCGCTCGCTCAGCGCCTGCGGCGCCTCGTGGCCGAGCGCGCGGGTGAGGAGCCCGCGCTCGGCACGGTCGACATCACCTTCTACCGCGACGACGTCGGGGTGCGGGGCGGCGAGGCGCCGCTCCACGCGCAGCCGCTCGTGCGCGCGACGTCGCTCGACTTCCCCCTCGAGGGCAAGACCTGCGTGCTCGTCGACGACGTTCTCTTCACCGGTCGCACCATCCGCGCTGCGGTGGAGACGCTGTTCGACTACGGTCGGCCGGCGCGCGTCCAGCTCGCCGTCCTCGTCGACCGGGGTCACCGGGAGCTGCCGATCCGCCCGGACTTCGTCGGCAAGAACCTGCCGACGGCGCGGGACGAGCGCATCCGGGTGGAGCTGCTCGAGGTCGACGAGGTCGATCGCGTCCTGCTCGTCCCGTCGGAGGGCACCCCGTAGCCGAGATCCGGGTCATGCGCGAGGCCCTCCCGCCCCGGGATCCGTCGCCGCCCCGGCGGCACCTGCTCTCGATCGCCGATCTCACGCGTGACGACGTCGAGCGGCTGCTCGCGACGGCGAAGAGCTTCGAGCGCTCGCTCGAGCGCGAGCTGAAGAAGCTGCCGACGCTCCGCGGCCGGACGGTGGTGAACCTCTTCTACGAGTCCTCCACGAGGACGTCGTCGAGCTTCGAGCTCGCCGCAAAGCGGCTCTCGGCCGACACGATGTCGATCAGGGCGGCCGGCTCGTCCGTGGACAAGGGCGAGTCGCTGAAGGACACCGCTCTCACCCTCGGCGCCTACGGGCCCGACGTGATCGTGATCCGCCATCCGCAGATCGGCGCGCCGCAGCTCGTGGCGCGGGTCACCGAGGCGCACGTCGTGAACGCCGGCGACGGCAAGCACCAGCACCCGACGCAGTCGCTGCTCGACCTCTACACGATCCGGGAGCAG
This sequence comes from Gaiellales bacterium, assembly GCA_038232215.1. Lineage (GTDB taxonomy): Bacteria > Actinomycetota > Thermoleophilia > Gaiellales > Gaiellaceae > JBBSIG01. The sequence continues at coordinate 1,114 of JBBSIG010000047.1, forward strand.
CTCGGGCGCCTGGAGGGCGTCCACGTGGCCATCGTCGGCGACGTGCTGCACTCGCGCGTGGCGCGCTCGAACGTCCAGGCGTTGCGGCTCGTGGGCGCGCGGGTCACCCTCGTCGGGCCGCCCGCCCTGCTCCCGCGCGGGATCGAGACGCTCGGCTGCGAGGTGACGACCGACGTCGACGCGATCCGCGCGGCCGACGTGGTCTACGTCCTGCGCCTGCAGCAGGAGCGCATGCAGGAGGGCGACAACCACGTGCCCAGCCTCCGCGAGTACAGCGCGCGCTGGGGCGTCACGCCGCAGCGGGTGCGGCCGGGCCAGAAGGTCATGCACCCAGGACCGATGAACCGGGGCGTCGAGATCGACGGGCGGGTGGCCGACGCGGCCGACGCCCTGATCGAGACCCAGGTCCGGGCCGGTCTCGTGATCCGGATGGCGGTCCTCTACGACCTGCTCGCGCACGGGCCGGTGGGCGTGCCGGCGGCGGCGATGCACGAGGTGGCGTGACGCTCTTCGCGCCCGACCGCCCCGGGGAGGACCTCGTCGTGCGCGGCGCCCGCGTGCTCGATCCGGCGGAGGGCGTCGACGCCGTCCTCGACGTTCGCGTCGACGGCGGCGTCGTGTCGGCCGTCGGTCACGGGCTCGACGCGGGGGATCACCCGGTGCTCGACGCGAGCGGCCTCGTGCTCGCGCCCGCCTTCGTGGACCCGCACGTCCACCTGCGGACGCCCGGTCGCGAGGACGAGGAGACGATCGCCTCGGGCACGGCGGCGGCTGCGGCCGGCGGGTACTGCGCCGTGCTCGCGATGCCCAACACCGACCCGGTCGTCGACTGCTCGGCGGTGCTCGGGTCGCTCGCCGAGTCCGCGCGGGCCGAGGCCCGGGTGCCCGTCGGCTTTCTCGCGGCGATCACGCGCGGGCAGGCGGGAGCGCAGCTCACCGAGATGGGCGAGCTCGCCGACGCGGGTGCGGTGGGGTTCTCGGACGACGGCCGGCCCGTCGTCTCCGCCGGTCTGATGCGCCGGGCCCTCCAGTACAGCTCGTCCACGGGACGGGGGCTCGCCCTGCACTGCGAGGAGCCGACCCTCTCCCGCGAGGGACAGATGCACGAGGGGCCCGTCTCGGCGGAGCTCGGCTTCACCGGCTACCCCTCGATCGCCGAGAGCCTGATGGTCGAGCGCGACCTCGCGCTCGCCGCGTACGAGGGCCGGGGACTGCACCTGCTGCACCTCTCGGCGCGGGAGTCGGTCTCGGCCCTGCGCGCGGCCCACGCGGCGGACGTGGACGCCACCGCCGAGGTGACGCCGCACCATCTCTGCCTCACCGACGACGCGCTCCGCTCGCTCGACTCGAATCTGAAGATGAACCCGCCGCTCCGGGCGTCGGAGGATCGCGCCGCGCTGATCGAGGCGCTTCGCGACGGGACGATCTCGGCGATCGCAACGGACCACGCCCCGCACGCGCGGCACGAGAAAGAGGTTCCGTTCGAGGCAGCCCCGTTCGGAGTCACCGGCCTGGAGACCGCGTTCGGCGCGCTCTTCACGCACCTCGTCGAGCCGGGTCTCGTCCCCCTCGAGACGCTGCTCGAGCGTCTCTCGGCCGGGCCCGCGCGCGCCTACGGGCTCGCGACGCCCCGGATCGCCGTCGGCGCCCGGGCGAACCTCGCCGTGCTCGACACGGAGGCGATCTGGCGCGTCGAGGAGGGCGGCTTCCACTCGCGCTCGGCCAACTCCTGGCTGCTCGGGGCGACGCTGCGAGGCCGGATCGTGCTCACGATCGCCGACGGATGCGTAGCCTTCACCGCTGCAGACGCTCCGCGTCTGCGGTGGGACGGGCTCGTCCCTTCACTTCGCTCGGGAGAGGCATGACAGGCTTTCTTGCACTGGAGGACGGCACGGTGTTTCCGGGCGAGTCCGTCGCCGCGGACGGGTTCGCCTTCGGCGAGGCCGTCTTCACGACGGCGATGAGCGGCTACCAGGAGGTCGTCACCGATCCCAGCTTCGCGGAGCAGCTCGTCTGCTTCACGGCGCCGATGGTGGGCAACTACGGCGTCGCGACGGGTCGGTCCGAGTCGCGGAGGCCGCACGCGCGCGCAGTCGTCATGCGCGAGGCGCGCGGGCCGGCCTGGACCGACTGGCTGCACGAGCACGGCGTCGTCGCCCTCTCCGGGGTGGACACCCGCTCGCTCGTCCTGCACCTGCGCGAGGACGGCGCCATGCGCGCCGTCGCAGCGGCGGGCGACGCGTCGGTCGAGGAGGCCCTCGAGGCCGTCCGCGCTCAACCGGAGATGACGGGGCGCAACCTCGTCGCCGACGTGTCCACGGCCGAGCCGTACGTCTACTGCGACGGCGGCGGGGTCAGCGTGGCCGTCGTCGACTACGGCTGCAAGCGCTCCCTCCTGCGCCGGCTGACCGGCGCCGGCGCCTCCGTGACCGTCTACCCGCACGACGCCGACGCCGACGAGCTCGCCCGGCACGACGGCGTCGTCCTGTCCAACGGGCCGGGCGACCCCGCGCCGCTGCACGACGAGGTCGCCGAGCTCCGGCGGCTGCTCGGCCGCGCTCCCGTCCTCGGCATCTGCCTCGGCCACCAGCTGCTCGGCCTCGCCACGGGCCACGAGACGTTCAAGCTCCCGTTCGGCCACCGCGGCGCCAACCACCCCGTGCTCGAGCGCGAGAGCGGGCGCGTACACGTGACGAGCCAGAACCACGGCTTCGCCGTTCGCCCGAGCGACGGGCGCGAGGCGACGTACGTCTCGCTCTACGACGGCACCGTCGAGGGGCTCGACTTCCCCGAGCTGCGGGCGAGCTCGCTGCAGTTCCACCCGGAGGCCGGCCCGGGGCCGCACGACGCCTGGCCGCTGCTCGAGCGGTGGGTCTCGAGCCTCACGGCCGCCTCGAGCTCTCGCGGGGAGCGGAAGAGGGCGGATGCCGAGGCGGACTGACCTCGAGTCGATCTGCCTGATCGGCTCGGGCCCGATCGTGATCGGGCAGGCGTGCGAGTTCGACTACGCCGGCTGCCAGGCGCTCAAGGTGCTGCGGGAAGAGGGCTTCCGCACGATCGTCGTCAACTCGAACCCGGCGACGATCATGACCGACCCGGGCTTCGCCGACCGCACGTACCTCGAGCCGCTCGACCTCGCCGGGGTGACCGACGTGCTTCGGCGTGAGCGTCCCGACGCGCTGCTGCCCACCATGGGGGGTCAGACCGCGCTCAACCTCGCGCTCGAGCTCTCGCGCGCCGGCGTGCTGGACGCGCTCGGGATCGAGCTGATCGGTGCCGGGCTCGACGCCATTCGCCGGGCGGAGGACCGCAAGCTCTTCCGGACCGCCGTGCGGAGCGTCGGGCTCGAGGTCCCGAGCTCCCGCATCGTCACCTCGCCGGCCGATCTTCGAGGCATCCGCCTGCCCGCGGTGATCCGGCCCGCGTTCACGCTCGGGGGGCAGGGCGGCGGCTTCGCGACGACTGCCGAGGAGCTTCGAGGGCGGGTGGAGAGGGGACTGCGCGAGAGTCCGATCGGCCAGGTGCTCGTCGAGGAGTCGGTCCGGGGCTGGGACGAGTTCGAGCTCGAGGTCGTGCGCGACAGGGTGGACAACGTCGTGATCGTCTGCTCGATCGAGAACCTCGATCCGATGGGCGTGCACACCGGCGACTCGGTCACCGTGGCGCCGCAGATGACGCTCTCGGACCATGCCTACCAGGAGCTGCGGGACGCGTCCGCCGCCGTGATCCGCGCGGTCGGAGTGGAGACGGGCGGCTCCAACATCCAGTTCGCGCGTCACCGCGAGACGGGGGAGCTGCGCGTGATCGAGATGAATCCGCGCGTCTCGCGCTCCTCGGCGCTCGCGTCGAAGGCGACCGGTTACCCGATCGCGAAGGTCGCGGCGCGCCTGGCCGTCGGCTACACGCTCGACGAGATCCCGAACGATCTGACGGGAACGACGCCCGCGAGCTTCGAGCCGACTCTCGACTACGTGGTGGTCAAGTTCCCGCGCTTCGCCTTCGAGAAGTTCCCCGGCGCCGACCGAACGCTCGGGACGCAGATGAAGTCCGTCGGTGAGGCGATGGGCATCGGGCGCACCTTCGCCGAGGCGTTCCTGAAGGCGCGGCGCTCGCTCGAGGCCGACGGCGACCTGTCCGGCCCCTGGGCCCGGCTCTCGGACGTGCCCGACGGGGTGCATCCGTGGTTCCTCGCCGAGCTCGACCGCATCGCGTCCGCGCTCGCCGAGGTGGCGTCCCTCGACGACCTCGCCCCCGGCGACTGGCTGCGGCTGAAGCGCCTCGGACTCTCCGACGCCGACCTCGCGGACCGCTGCGGGACGAGCGAGCCCGAGGCGCGCGCACGGCGACTCGCCGCAGGCGTCCGGCCCGTCTACCGGCGGGTCGACTCCTGCGCGGGGGAGGTCGCCGCCGCCTCCAACTACTTCTACTCGACGTGGGGCGAGGCCGACGAGGAGCCGCCGGGAGGAGGCAGCATCGTCATCCTCGGGGCCGGGCCGAACCGGATCGGGCAGGGCATCGAGTTCGACTATTGCTGCGTGCATGCTGCGCAGAGCTTCCGCGCGCTCGGCTACGAGGCCGTGATGGTGAACTGCAACCCGGAGACCGTCTCGACCGACTACGACACCTCCGACCGGCTGTACTTCGAGCCGCTCGGCGCGGAGGAGGTGCTCGCCGTCTGCGAGCGGGAGCGACCGGCGGGCGTCGTGATCCAGTTCGGGGGCCAGACGCCGCTCAAGCTCGCGCGCGCCCTCGAGGGGGCGGGCTTCCGGATCATGGGCACGCCGTTCGACGCGATCGACCTCGCCGAGGACCGAGAGCGCTTCGCGGCTCTGCTCGACGAGCTCGGGATCCGGTGCCCGGAGTGGGGGATGGCCGAGACGGCGGAAGAGGCGATCGCGGTGGGCGAGCGGGTCGGCTACCCCCTGCTGCTCCGCCCCTCGTACGTGCTCGGCGGCCGTGCGATGCGCGTCTGCTACGGGCCCGACGACGTGCGCGAGGCGCTCACGCGGCAGATGCACGGACGCGTGCTCGCCGATCGCTTCCTCGAGAACGCGGTCGAGATCGACGTCGACGCGCTCTCGGACGGGGAGGAGACCTACGTCGCGGCGGTGATGCAGCACGTGGAGGAGGCAGGCGTCCACTCCGGCGACTCGGCCTGCGTCCTGCCCGCGCCGTCCCTCACCCAGGCCGCGGCGGACGAGATCCGCGACGTCGTGCGCCGGCTCGCGCGGGGGCTCGGCGTGGTCGGTCTCCTGAACGTCCAGCTCGCGGTCGCGGACGGCACCGTCTTCGTGCTCGAGGTCAACCCGCGGGCCTCGCGCACGGTCCCCTTCGCGAGCAAGGCGACGGGCGTGAACCTGGTCGAGGGAGCGTGCCGGCTCGCCACGGGCGAGCCGCTGCGCGCGCTCGGGCTGCCGCGGGAGCACCCGCCGGCCCAGGTGAGCGTCAAGGCCGCAGTGCTCCCGTTTGCCCGCTTCCCGGGCAGCGACCCCGTGCTCGGGCCCGAGATGCGCTCGACGGGGGAGGTGATGGCGAGCGCGGCCGACCTGCCGACCGCCTTCGCCAAGGCCGAGCGCGCGGCCGGACGACCCTTGCCCACCTCGGGAACCGCGTTCCTCTCCGTCCGCGGAGGCGACAAGCCGGCCGCGCTCCCGGTGGCCGCCGCGCTCGCGGGGCTCGGCTTCCGGCTGATGGCGACCGCCGGAACCGCCCGGACGCTGACGGCCGCCGGACTGACCGTCGAGCCGCTGCGCAAGGTGGCCGAGGCCGGCGAGGGCCCGAGCGTGGTCGACCTGATCCGGCGCGGCGGCTGCGACCTCGTCGTCAACACCCCGGAGGGCTCGGGGCCGCGCGAGGACGGCTACCTGATCCGCGAGGCCGCGCTCGCGGCGCGCGTCCCATGCATCACGACGATCGCCGGGGCCGCCGCGGCCGTGCACGCGATCGCGAACGCACGCACGGAGGAGGCGCTCTCCCTGCAGGAGCGGATCGACGTCGAGACTCGCGCCGGGTAGCCGATGGGACTCGCCACGCTGAGCCGTGGCCGGGTGCGGGTCGTCGCGTCGGAGGCCGTCGGCGCCTACACGCTCCTCCGCGTGCGGCGCGGGGCGCTCGAGCCCGGGGTTCCCGGCCAATTCTTCATGCTCGAGGCGCCCGGCCGGCTGCTCCCACGGCCGATGAGCCTCTGCCTCGCGCCGCCCGGAGAGCTCGCCTTTCTCGTCGACGCGGTCGGGCCAGGGACGCGGGCGCTCTGCGCGCTCGAGCCGGGGGAGGAGCTCCGCGTCCTCGGTCCCCTCGGCAACGGCTTCCGGCTCCCCGTCGCCCGGCCGCTCCTCGTGGGCGGTGGGATCGGCATCGCGCCGCTCCCCTTCCTCTCCGAGACGCTCGGGCGGCCGCCGGCCCTCCTCGGCTTCCGCAGCGACCGGCACGCCGAGGCGGCGGCGCTCGTCCCGAACGCCCGGGTGGTGGTCGAGCCGACCTACGTGACGGACGTGCTGCCCGAGGGCCTCGACGTGCTGGCCTGCGGGCCCGAGCCGATGCTCAGGGCTGTGCGGAGCCGCGAGCCGGACGCTCAGCTTGCGTGGGAGGCGCCCATGGCGTGCGGGTACGGAGCCTGCTACGGCTGCGCCGTCGAGCTCGACGGCCGGCTGCAGCGCCTCTGCGTCGAGGGCCCCGTGCTCGGCGGGTCGCGTGGTCGCACCGCGGCCGGGGCTCCCGCTCTGTCCAGGCGGGCCGTAGAGGCGAGCGCGGGGTCGCGCGGATGATCCTGAACGCCTCCGGGTGCCTCGACGCCTCGACCGCGCCCGAGGTGGCGCGCTCGCTCGACGCCTTCGTCACGAAGACGATCACGCCCCAGCCGCGGGAGGGGAACGCGCCTGTACGTATCGCCGAGACGGACGTCGGCCTGCTGAACTCGATCGGGCTCGCCGGGCCGGGTCTCGAGCGCTTCCTGGCGGAGAGCCTGCCGGCGCTTGCCGCGCTCGAGGTTCCGCTCTGGGTCTCGGTCGGCGGCTTCTCGGCAGCGGAGCTCGCCGACGTCTGTGCCGCCCTCGCCGAGCGGGACGACGTCGACGCGATCGAGCTGAACGTCTCGTGCCCGAACGTGGAGGCGAGCGCCGAGAGTACCGCGGCGATCGTCGCTGCCAGCCGAGCCGTGACCGCGAAGCCCCTCTTCGCCAAGCTCTCGCCCGCGGTGCCGGACGTGGGTGCTGTCGCCCGCGCGGCCGCCGAGGCCGGGGCCGACGGTCTCTCGCTCGTGAACACGATTCGGGGGCTCGCGCTCGACCCGCACACGCTGCGACCGCGGCTGGCCACCGCGGTCGGCGGGCTGTCCGGACCCGCCCTGAAGCCGATCGCGCTCGCTGCGGTCTACGCCGCGTACCGCGCCACGGACCTGCCCATCGTGGGCATGGGGGGCGTGGCCGGCGGTCGTGACGTTCTGGAGCTGATCGCCGTGGGGGCGTCCGCAGTCGCGCTCGGGACCATTCTCTTCTCGGATCCGGACGCGCCGGCAAGAGTGCGGGAGGAGCTGGCCGTGGAGGCGGCGCGGCTCGGTCTCCGGAATCCGCTGGACGCGCGGGGAATGGCGCACGAGTCGACCTCCTCGACCACCCCAAAGCTCGACCGAAGGTCGACGGTTACGCCTAGAAAAAGCCTGGAAATAGCGAAAAATGTCCCGCTTGACCGAGCGGCTCGAGTTGTTAGTATCCCGCGCCAGTGATCTCGACCAAGGTGCAGGCCCAAGCCCCCGTTCGCTCGCTCGATCAGCGGATGGAGGCGCTCAAGCGGGCGAACGACATCCGCGTGCGAAGGGCCCAGCTGAAGAAGGACCTGAAGGACGGGCGCGCCAGCATCGAGGGACTCCTGAACGAGCCGCCCGTCTACGTGGAGACGGCGAAGGTGTTCGACATGCTGATGGCGGTGCCCAAGTTCGGCCGGGTCAAGGCCGCGAGGTTCCTCAACCAGTGCCGCATCAGCCAGTCGAAGACGGTGGGCGGCCTGTCCGAGCGCCAGCGGACGGAGCTGATCGGTCTCTTCCACCGCTAGTCGAGAGCGGTCGGAGACTCCGATCGATCGACCCGAGCCAGTCTTCGTCGTCACCGGGCCCTCGGGCGCGGGCAAGGGGACGCTGATCGCCGCCGTCCTCGCGATGATGCCGGAGCTCGAGGAGGCGGTCTCGGCGACGACGCGCTCGCAGCGGCCGGGCGAGCGGAACGGGCGGGACTACTGGTTCTTGTCCGAGGAGGAGTTCGAGGCCCGTGTGCAGGACGACGTCTTCCTCGAGCACGTCACGTACGTCTCGGGCCACCGCTATGGGACTCTCCGCTCCGAGCTCGAGCGGATCGCGAGGGGCGGACGCGTGCCCGTCCTCGAGCTCGAGACGGAAGGTGCGCTGCGGGTGGGACAGCGCGTGCCGGGCAGCGTGACCATCTTCATCCGCGCCGAGCTGCCCGAGCTCGAGCGACGCCTGCGGGACCGTGCCACCGAGAGCTCGGGGGAGATCGGCGAGCGGCTCGCGCTCGCGCGCCGGCAGCTCGAGCAGGCGGGCGAGTTCGACCACGTCGTGGTCAACGACGACGTCGAGCGTGCGGTCGCGAGGCTCGCCGCCATCATCCACCGAGAGCTGGAGCCGGTAGGTAGCATGCGTCTCCGTGATCCATCCACGCATCGATGAGCTGCTCGAGAACGTCGACTCGCGCTACGCGCTCGTGATCGTCTCCGCGAAGCGCGCCCGGCAGATCAACAACTACCACCACCAGCTGGGTGAGGGCATCGGTTTCGAGGACGCGCCGCCCCCGCTCGTGGAGTCTCGCTCGAAGAACTACCTGACGATGGCCCTCGAGGAGACCGCCGAGGGCAAGCTCAGGTACGACTACAAGCGGTAGACGCACCTCGCTTTCCGCCCCGGAGACGCGACCCACGCGTCTCCTGCCAAGTCGTCACACATTCGGCACGCTCGTTCCCTTGACACGTCACGGTGCCTGGCACCGAGACGATTCGGGAACAAGTCGTCCACAGCCGTCCTCACGAGACACGTCCCAGGGTCAGACCCGGGGACTGGGCCGTTTGGACGGGCAGCGGTTGGGCGGCCGCCGGCCTGAGCTGCCTCGACCTGGGACGGCGGATCGTCGAGCGGGCAGAATGTGACTCGTGGCCCGCGTGCTCCAGGGCGTCTCCGGGGGAATCGCCGCCTACAAGGCCTGCGAGCTGACCCGCCTGCTCGTCAAGGCGGGGCACGAGGTGATCCCGCTCGTGACCCCCGGCGCGGAGCGCTTCGTGCGCGCGGAGACGTTCGCCGCGCTCGCCCGCCGCGCCGGCGGCGAGGATCTCTATCCGCACCTGGCACGGGCTGACCTGCTCGTGATCGCGCCGCTCTCGGCCAACACGCTCGCTAAGCTCGCTCACGGCCTCGCCGACACCGTCCTCGCCGAGGCGGCTCTCGCGCACCGCGGGCCGGCGCTCGCCGCTCCGGCGATGAACGGTCGCATGTGGTCGCATCCGGCCACGCAGGCGAACGCGCGGCTCGTGCAGGAGCGCGGGCTGGAGCTGATCGGGCCGGAGGACGGCGAGCTCGCGGAGGGCGAGTGGGGCCTCGGCCGGATGGCCGAGCCCGCGGCCGTCGCCGCCCAGTGCGAGGAGCTCCTCGCGGGCGGCTCCCTGCGCGGCAAGCGCGTCCTGGTGAGCGCGGGTGGAACGCGCGAGCCCCTCGACGGCGTCCGTTACGTCGGCAACCGCTCCTCGGGCCGCATGGGCGTCGAGCTTGCCGCCGAGGCGCGGCGACGGGGGGCGAGCGTGACGCTTCTCGCTGCGAATCTCGGCCTCGAGGCACCTGCGGGGGTGGAGGTCGTTCAGGCGCCGACCGCGGCCGAGATGCTGCGCGAGGCTCTCGCCCGGGCGGACGTGGATCTCGTGCTGATGGCGGCGGCGGTCGCGGACTACCGACCCGCCGAGGCCCGTGCCGGAAAGCGTCCGAAGGACGACCGACCCTGGGCGGTGGAGCTCGAGCCCACAGTGGACGTCCTGCGCGCGCTCGCCGGGCGGCGGTCCGACGGCACCGTGCTGGTGGGCTTCGCGGCGGAGGTCGGAGAGTCGGGCCTCGGGCGGGCGCGGCGGAAGCTCGTCGACAAGGAGCTCGACCTGATCGTGCTCAACGACGTCTCGCGGCCGGACGTCGGCTTCGACGCCGAAGACAACGAGGTCGTGCTCGTCTGGGAGGCCGGTGAGCGGGCCGTGGTCAAGGCGTCGAAGCGGCGCATCGCGGCCGCCGTGCTGGACGAGGCCGAGCGCCGGCTCGCGGAGCGGGATGGCCGAGATTAGGGCCGAGGCCCCGGCCACCCTCGCGGCCGGGCGAATTGAGGGGCTGACGGCGAACCTCGCGCGGGTCGTGCACGCGCCCGAGGAGATCCTTCGTCTCTGCGTGCTCTGCCTGCTCAGCGAGGGGCACCTGATCCTGGAGGACTTTCCGGGCGTCGGCAAGACGATGCTCGCCAAGGCCCTCGCGCGCTCGCTCGACGTGTCCTTCTCGCGGGTCCAGTTCACCCCAGACCTGCTGCCCTCCGACGTGACGGGGGTCAACGTCTTCGATCAGCGCCTGAACGAGTTCGAGCTCCGGCCGGGCCCCGTCTTCGCGAACCTGCTGCTCGTCGACGAGATCAACCGCGCCTCCCCGAAGACGCAGTCCGCGCTGCTCGAGTGCATGCAGGAGAGCCAGGTGACCATCGACGGGCGGTCCTTCGAGCTGACGCGCCCCTTCATGGTCGTCGCGACGCAGAACCCGATCGAGTACGAGGGCACGTATCCCCTGCCCGAGGCGCAGCTCGACCGTTTCACCATGCGCCTCGCCCTGGGCTATCCGCCACTCCTCGACGAGGCGACGATGCTGAGCGAGCAGACGAGCGAGCCGCCGCTCGAGGCGCTCGAGCCGGTCACGACGGGCCTCGAGGTGGTGGGCCTGGTCGAGGAGGCGAAGGCCGTCTTCGTGGAGGAGAGCCTCAACCGGTTCGTCGTCTCGCTGCTGCGGCAGACTCGCTCCGACCCCAGGCTGTATCTCGGCGCGAGCCCGCGTGCGGGGATCGCGCTCCTGCGGGTCGCGAAGGCACGCGCCCTCGCCGAGGGACGCGCGTACCTCGTCCCGGACGACGTCAAGGCGGTGGCGGCGCCCGTCCTCTCTCACCGCCTGATCCTGGGTCCGGAGGCGCGCGCGGGCGGGCTCGGGGGAGCGGATCTCGTCCTCGAGGCGTTGGAGCGGACGCCCGTCCCGGTCTGAGGGCCTGATCCGGACCTGCCTTGACGCCCAGAGGTCGCTTCGTGCTCTCTCTCGGCGCCGTGGTGTACCTCGCCGCGTGGGCGTTCGGCTCCCGGCCGCTCTATCCGGTCGCCACCGGGCTCCTGCTCGCGGTCGGGCTCGCCTGGGCCTGGGTCCGGCTCGCGGGCGCTCCGGTCGACCTGCTGCGGCGGACGGGCGGGGGGCAGCGCGTCGAGGGCGACGACGTGGTCGTCGAGGTCGAGCTCGGGCTGCGGGGCCGCGTTCGGCCGGCGTCGGCGGTCGTCGTCGACCGGATCTCAGGGCTCGGCACCCGGCGTGCGGCGGTCGATCGCCGGGGCGAGGCTCGCTACGTCCTCGAGCGCGTCCCGCGCGGCCGCTACGCGCTCGAGCGCGGGGAGGCGGTGCTCGAGGACCCGTTCGGGCTCTGGCGGGCCTCGTTCGAGCTCGTCGCAAGCGCCGCGATTCACGTCGGGCCGCGGCTGACCGAGCTCGACGGGCTCTTCTCGGAGGCTGGCCTGCACGCGCACGGAGGCAGCCGACCGCTCCTGCGTCGTCCGGCCGGCTTCGACCTGCAGAGCGTGCGCGAGCACGAGGAGGGGGAGTCGCTGCGCGCCGTGCACTGGCCGACGACCGCCCGCCGCGGGCGGCTGATGGTGAAGGAGCTCGAGGACGCGCCACGCGACGAGCTCGCCGTCGTGCTCGACTGCGACGCCACGGCGGTGGTGGGCCGCGCGCCGGACTCGAGCTTCGAGCTGGCCGTTCGGGCGGCGGGGTCGCTGCTTTGGGCCCACGCCCGGCGGGGCCGGCGGGCCGCGCTGATCGTGAGCCCCGGGCGGGGTGCCCGCGAGCTCGTGCACTCGCTGTCGACGGACTGGCAGCGCGCCCTCGAGCTGCTCTCGACGGTCGAGCCCGGCCCTTCCCCGCCCCTCGCCGAGCTGCTAGCCGAGGAGCGTGGAGGCGCCCGGGCCGCCGAGCTCGTCGTCGTGACCTCGACGCTGCCCGCCGGACTCGTCGAGCGGCTGCTCGAGCGCGCTCTCTCGCGGCGCCGCGCCTCGCTCGTCTACGTCGACGCCTCCTCCTTCGGCCCGCGGCCGGGCCGGGCGCGCGAGCCCGGCCTCTTGCGCCTCCAGACGTCCGGGATCCCCGTCGCGGTGCTGCGGCGCGGCGACGACCTCGCCGCGAAGCTCGACGGCCGGCTACTGCTTCCCGAGAAGGCGGCCGCGCATCGCTAAGACGGCCCTTCTGTCCTTGTTTCCCGTGCTCCTCGTGGCAGCGGGGTGGCAGCGGCTCGAGCGTCCGCACGGGCCCCTCGGCGAGCTCGCCCTCACGGTGGCGCTCGCCCTCGTCCCGGCGCTCGCACTCTCGTGGCGGGCTCGGCTGGCCCTGCTCGCCGTCGGCGGGCTCGCGCTCGCACGGGTCGCGCTCGGTGCGTCTCTGCTCGAGGCCAGGCCCGGGGACGGCCGTCACGATTTCTTCGGCCCGCTCGCCTCGCGCCTCCGGGACGGGTTCCTCGAGTTCTACGACGTGGGGCTGCCGCTCGATCCGGCGGAGCACCCTTCGATGTACGGCCTGATCCTGCTCGCGAGCTTCGTTTTCTGCGCCGCGCTCGCGCTCGCGGTCGCGGAGCGGCGACCGGTTCCCGCCGTGCTCGCGCTCCTCGCCGGCGCAGGCTGGCCCGCGACCCTGCTGGGCGGAGGCGACGAGCTCGGGCGTGGCGCGCTCGTGCTCGCAGGGTGCCTGTGGCTCCTCGCCGGCCTCGCCGGACGCCTCGGCAGGCCTGCAGCGGCGGCCGCGAGCGGTCTCGTGCTCGCGGCACTCGCGGTCTCCAGCTCGCCCGCTGTGGCGAAGGGTCAGTTCCTCCGCTGGCAGAGCTGGGATCCGACCTCCGGCCCCGCGGAGCCGGTCAGCGTCCGGTACGTCTGGAACTCCGACTACGGCGGGATCCGCTTCCCGCGAGAGCCGACGACGGTGCTGCGGATCGAGGCGTCGAAGCGCCCGCTCTACTGGCGCGCGACGACGCTCGACCGGTTCTCCGGCGACCGGTGGGTGGAGGAGCTCTCGCCGCTCCTGTCCACTCCGCTGCTCGCCGGGGTATCGCCGTCTCGGGACCCGCTCCTGCCCCCGGCGGGACGGAGGCGGGCAGCCTGGACGAAGAGCGTCGTGACGGTCGCCGGGCTTCGGGACGACCACCTCGTGGGTGGGAGCGAGCCGGTCGCCTACGACGCTCGCTCGCTCGGCCGCGTCGTTGCCGCCG
>JBBSIG010000048.1:0-14566 GCA_038232215.1 Gaiellales bacterium
GGGCGGCTCGGCCGCCCTCCTCCTCGGCGCCTCGATCAGCCGGAGCACGTGACCTTGAAGCCGTGCCACGAGAACGAGATGTCGGCGTCGCCGCCGGTGTAGCGGCAGTACGACGCGTACGCGATCGCGACGGCGTACAGGAAGCCGACCGCGACGGCCCACCAGACGATGGGCTCCGTCTCCACCGGCTGCCCTCGCCAGACGAGCACGGGGCTCTCGTAGGGAACCTCCGCCAGCGATGTTGCGCTCACCTCAACCTCCTCTATCGACCCCACCCACGCTAGAGAGGCGAGTCGCACGCGTGGGTGACGGCTCCGTGCCGGAAGTGCGCCTCTTGGTTACGCCCATCCCGTCAGCGGGAAAAGAGGACGTATGAGCAAGGATCAGATCGCTGTTTTGATCGAGCGTGGCGAGGAGCAGGGTTGTTTGAATCTCTCGGCCCTCCACGAGTTCGTGCAGGAGGCAGAGCTCGAGGAGGAGCAGGTCGACGCTCTCTACACGCAGCTCGAGGAGCGCGGGATCGACCTCACCGACGACTGTCGCCGCGAAGGCGAGGTGGCGGGCACCTACGTGAACGGAGACCTCGCGAGCGCGACGACGGACGCGCTGCAGCTCTTCCTGAACGAGGCGGGGCGCTTCCCGCTTCTCAGCGCGGCCGAGGAGGTCGAGCTGGCGAAGGCGGTCGAGCGCGGCGACAAGGCTGCGAAGGACCGCATGATCAACTCGAACCTCCGCCTCGTGGTGTCGATCGCGAAGCGCTACCAGGGCCACCGGCTGTCTCTGCTCGACCTGATCCAGGAGGGGATCATCGGGCTCATCCGCGCGGTCGAGAAGTTCGACTGGCGTCGCGGGTACAAGTTCTCCACGTACGCCACCTGGTGGATCCGTCAGGCCGTGCAGCGCGGCGTGGCGAACAAGTCACGCACGATCCGGATCCCCGTCCACATCGTCGAGCGCGAGCAGAGGATCGCCCGCGCGGAGCGCACGTTGACGCTGAAGCTCGAGCGCCAGCCGACGGACGAGGAGCTCGCGCGGGAGACGAAGCTGCCGCTCAAGCAGGTGCGCGAGGTGCGCTCGGCCGCCCGGACGGTGGCGAGCCTCGACCGCCCGCTCGGCGAGGACAACGCGGCCTCCCTCGGCGACCTGATCCCCGCGGACGTCGGCTCGCCCGACGAGGAGATCCACGTCAGCCTGCTCGAGGAGACGCTGCGAGCCGCCCTCGCGCAGCTGCCGGACCGGGAGCGCGAGGTGCTGCGTCTACGCTACGGGCTGAACGGTGACGCGGACCCGCAGTCGCTCGACGAGATCGGCCGCCGCCTCGGTGTCACGCGCGAGCGCGTGCGCCAGATCGAGTCGGAGGCTCTCCAACGGCTGGCGGTGATGCGCGAGATCGAGGGTCTGCACAGCGCGGCTTGAGACACGCTCGCGCGTCTCCGCGCCGGCTGGGGGCGGTCGTCTTCCTCTCCGGCGCCGGAACGCTCGCGACCGAGATCGCGGCCTCCCGGTTGCTGGCCCCCTACTTCGGCAGCTCGACGTTCGTCTGGGCGAACATCATCGGGCTGATCCTCGTCTACCTCTCGCTCGGCCTCTGGCTGGGCGGCAAGCTTGCGGACAGGCATCCGCAGCCGGAGCTGCTCGGCGCGCTCGTCCTGGCGGCGGCGCTCTTCATCGCCGTCACTCCGTTCGTCGCCAGGCCGATCCTGGAGCTCGCGCTGCGCGGCTTCGACACCATCTCCGTGGGCGCCGTCGCCGGCGCCTTCGTCGCCGCGCTCGCGCTCTTCGCGCTCCCCGTCACGCTGCTCGGGGCCGCCTCGCCCTTCGCGATCCGCCTCGCGCTCACGAACGTGGGCGAGGCCGGCCGGATCGCCGGACGCCTCGGCGCGCTCTCGACCGCAGGCAGCATCGGCGGAACGTTTCTCTCGGCGCTCGTCGGCGTCCCGCTCCTCGGCACGCAGAGGACGCTCGTCGGCACGGCGGCGCTGCTCGCACTCGCCGCGGCGCTCCTGCTCGGCCCGCGCTCGCTCCCGGCGGTCCTCGGCGTCGCGGCCCTCCTGCTCGTGCCGGCCGGAACGGTCAAGGGGAGCTCGGGGCTGCTCTTCGAGGCGGAGTCGCCCTACCAGTACATCAGGGTGGTCTCCCGCTCAGACGGCTCGCGCGCGCTCGAGCTGAACGAGGGCGTCGCCGTGCACTCGCTCTGGCGCCCGGGCACGGTGCTCACGGGCGGCTACTGGGATCTCTTCCAGCTCGTCCCGGCGCTCCTCGACCGGCCGCTCGAGCGCGTGCTCGTCGTCGGGGACGCGGCCGGCACCGTGAGTCGCGCCTTCCTCGAGCTGTACCCACGGGCCCGGGTGGACGGGGTCGAGCTCGACGGCGAGGTGAGCGCGGTCGGGCGCCGTTTCTTCGGAGTCGCGGAGGACGGCAGGTACCGCGTGGTGACGGTGGACGGGCGCGCCTTCCTCGAGCGGACCCGCGAGCGCTACGACGTGATCGTCGTCGATGCCTACCGGCAGCCCTACATCCCCTTTCAGCTCGCGACCCGCGAGTTCTTCTCGCTCGCGCGCGAGCACCTGCGACCCGGAGGCGTGCTCGCCCTGAACGTGGCCGCGACCCCGGGCGACCGGCGGCTCTCGCGCGCGATCGGCGCCACCTTGCTCGCAGCCTTCCCGCAGGCGTGGCGCTGGCCGGCTCTGCGTTTCAACGACGTCCTGCTCGCCTTCGGGCAACCCGTCGCTCGCCCCGTGCTCCTCGCGCGCGCGGAGAGAGCCCCGGCACCCGTCGCGTCGCTCGTCGGGCTCTTCCGCCGCCAGCTCGAGGCGGTGCACGAGCGGGGCCGGCCGCTGACCGACGACCGGGCGCCCGTCGAGTGGCTCACCGACCGCATGCTCGTCGCGCAGATCGCCCGCGGCGGCGGCCTCGACGAGCGGCCGCTCCCGACGACGCCGTGAGCTCTCGACCCGGCGTGGGCCGCAGGTGAGGAGCCGACGCCGCGGTCACCCGGCTCGCCGGGCGAAGCGGATCCCGAGCGACGGGCCCAGCTCGTTGCCGCGCAGGTCGTTTCGCCTGGAGTCCACGACGAGCGTCATGGCCTTGCCCTGCAGCCCGGCGCCGCGATTGCCGGTCACGACGTTGTCGCTGACGAGTGCGCGCCCGCCGCCGCGGTCCTGCCCGCCGTTGAACACGATCCCGCCGCGCTGGGGCGGCGTCGTCTTCCGGCTGTTCCGCAGGATGCGGTTGCCGACGAGCTCGATTCCGGTCGCCGTGACCGGGAGGCCGTGTCTCGTCTCGAGCGAGACGATGACGCCCGGGCCGGCGTTGTCGGCGATCAGATTCCCCGCAATGCGGACGTCGAGCGCCGGCGCTCCGCGACTGTCCGGCTCCAGGTCGATCCCCGCGGCCGGATTCCCGCCCGGCTGCCCGGCCGCCGCGAACGCGTCGGTGGCGCCGGTGATGCGGCAGCGCTCGATCCGCAGGCCGACGACCGCGGTCGCGGAGACGACGTTCCGCGTCCCGCCCGAGAAGCGCGAGTCGAGGAGCGCGACCCGCCCGGCATAGCCGTCCCCGTTCGCGCGCCCGCCGATCGTGACCGCGTCGATCGGAGAGCCTGTGACCGTGACGTCGCGGATCGTCACCTCGTGCCCGAAGATGCCGAGGCCGAACGTCCCCGCAATCGCCGGCACGACGATGCGGAGCCCGCTGATCGAGATCCGCGCCGGCGCCGGCTCGAGCGGCTGGCTGTGGTTGACGAAGAAGACCGCGGAGGCGGGGATCGGATCCCCGTCCGGCGAGGTGAGCCGCACCGGGCCGGGGCCCAGCGAGGTGACGCAGGCCCCGTTCGAGACGATCTGGGTGTCGTCGTGGCTGACCCAGAGACCCCGGGTCGCGTAGCAGGCCCCGCCCGGCAGCTTCGGCAGGTAGAGGCGCCCGCCGCCGGCGTCGAGGCGGGCCTGCAGGACGGCGGTGTCGTCGCGCGCAGGCGGAGAGGCGGCCGGGCGCGCGCCGCCGGTTCCCGCGCCAGTCAGGAGAGCGCCGGCTGCGAGCGCCAGCACTGCTCCGCTGAGATGTCTCGGTCGGCTCACGTGCCCGCCTCCTCTGTCGTGTCCCTCCAGGCTACGACGGCCGCGGCGGCTGATCGAGCTCGGCAGCCTCCCCGAGCAGACGCTCGACCACGACGCAGTCCCGGAAGACGCCGTCGAGCCGGCCGTGTCGCCGATACACGCCCACCTCGCGGAAGCCGAGGCCGCGGCAGAGAGCCAGGCTGGCGAGGTTCTCGGGGAAGACGCGGCCGACGACCTTCCAGAAGCCACGTCGCTCCGCCTCGTCGAGGAGCGCGCGGAGCGCGGTGCGACCCACCCCCCGCCCCCGCGCGGTTCGGGCGACGTAGATCGAGAAGTCGCCGACGCCCGCATACACCTCGCGCCCGGGCCGATACGGCGCGGCGGAGGCCCAGGCGACGAGGACGCCCGCGGGATCCTCGGCGACCACGATCGGGAAGTCCGCGGCGAGCCAGACGTCAACGTCCTCCGCGCGTCGCGGGCGCGTCTCGAGGGTCGCGACGCGATCCGCGATCCCCTCGTTGTAGATCGCCGCGATCGCCTCCGCATCGGCGGCTTCGGCCGGGCGGAGAACGTACCTCGCCTCGGGCGCGGCGGCTTCGCGGTCGTCCGGCATGCACCCGGGATACTGCTCGACCGAGCCGCCGAGCGGGCGGCTCGATTCCCGCTTCCGAGCGTGGTAGCGTCGCCGCGTGAGGCGCCCGCTCGTCTCCGCGTTCGTCGTCGTGGCGCTCACGCTCGCGCCGGGCGCCTCCGGTGCGCCGAAGGTCGACGGCGCCCCGGTGGTTCCGATTACCGGCGAGCAGCGCGTGCTCGTCGTCCTCGCGACGTGGGGGCCGGAGCCCTTCTCGCCGGCCGAGGTGCGCCGGGTACTCGAGCAGTCCGACCTATTCCTGCGCGGCTCCTCGTACGGGAAGGTCTCGCTCAGGGCGACGGTGACGCCGTGGCTCGCCATCCCGGACTACTCGGCCACCTGCACCTACGACCCGGTCCGGCGGGCGAGCCGCCCGGCCGTGCTCGGCCTGGGCTACGACCCGAGCGCCTTCGACGGGGTCCTCTACCTCTACCCGCGCGTGCCCTGCAACTGGATGGGCCTCACCCTGGGGAAGGAGGTATGGCTGAACGGAGCCCTCTCGCGGGACCTGGTCGTGCACGAGCTCGGGCACACGTTCGGGCTCGGCCACGCGAACACCGGCAGCTGCGTCAGGAGCTACTGCGTCGCGCTCGAGTACGGCGACCCGTACGACACGATGGGCCAGGGCTCCGGCGACTTCAGCGCCTTCGCGAAGCTCCAGCTCGGCTGGTTGTCGCACGTGACCGAGCCGCGGCAGCCCGGCGTGCTCCTGCTCGACGCGCTGGAGGCGGCCTCGGCTAGGCCCCAGGCGCTCGTCGTCACGACGGCTCGGAACCAGTACTGGCTGGAAAGCCGGCGCGAGGCCGCCCGGGACGCCGAGGGGCGGATCGTCAGCCCGGCGGGGGTGCTCGTGCACATGGGCCCGAACCCCACCAAGCTGCTGACGGGCCAGAGCTCCTACCTGCGAAACATGCTCGTCGTCGATCCGGCAGGGCACGGACGCACAGCCCTGCTCGCGGGCGACCGCTTCGAGGAGCCGGGGAGCTTCACGGCCACGGTCCTGCGCCCGCAGGCGGGAGCCGCGCGGATCGGCTTCCGCTGGACCGATCGCACCCCGCCGGCCGTCCCCCGGATCGTGGGGATCGCGCAGACCGTCAGCCTCGGCGTCGAGTGGAGCACCCCTCGGGACACCGGCAGCGGCCTCGAGCGCTACGAGATCTCGCTCGACGGCCGCGCACGCTCGGCGGCGGAGACCTCGAACGCGGCCACGTTCGGGCTCCCCCGTCCCGGACGGCACACGCTCCGCCTCGTCGCGATCGACCGTGCCGGGAACCGCAGCGCTCCGGCGACGCGGAGCTTCACCGTGTCCGGATAGCGTCTCGCACCGGAGGTCGAGCCAGGCCCGGGTCGCGGGAGTCGCTCGGCTGAGGCCCCGCCAGGATCGCGACGGATCTCCGCCGACGCTATTGAGCTGGAGTGGAGCCAGCCGGGCTCGAACCGGCGACCTCTTGCATGCCATGCAAGCGCTCTCCCAACTGAGCTATGGCCCCGCGCAACGCGTGCAAGTCTAGAGACTCGAGGTCGTAGTCCGCCGCCCAATTCACCCCGGCTCTCTGATTGTTCATGGCCGGCGCAAGCCGCAGCTGGACGTTCCTACGCGCCTCGAAGAGTCGCATCGGGAGAAAGAAGCACCGGTCGAGCTCGGAGCAGTGTGCTGCGATCGCGTCCACCTCGTCAGACGTATAGGAGAGCTTGACGAACCCCTCCCGGCAACGGCGCGAGGAGTAGCACCGGACGTTGATGACCCCGCCGAGCCGACAGACCCACTTGCACTGCACGCGCACGAGCTGCGGCCTCAGGTCGAGGACGAGGTCGTAGCGCTCGTCCATCACGGGTCGGAGGACACCGATCCCGAGCTTCGACGCTGCATGCGTGACGGCCGCCTCCGCGATCGCGCCCTTCTGATTCGACGTGAGCACATAGCGATGATAGTTGCCGTCTCGGACAACGGATGACCTGCACCTACGCCGTCGCCACCTCCACGCTCGGAACGTCGCCCCACAGATCCTCGAGCCGGTAGAACGCCCGCGCCTCCGGCGTGAAGACGTGCAGGACGACGTCGAGGTAGTCGGCCACGATCCAGGTCGCCTCGGAAGCACCTTCGACGGACCGGGGCAGCATCCGTTCCTCGCGCTTCAGGCGTGCATGCACCTCGTCGTAGATCGCCTTCGTCTGGCGCGGGTTCCCGCCCGTGCAGACGACGAAGAAGTCGGTGTAGCTGCAGACGGGCCGCATGTCGAGGATGACGACGTCCTTCGCCAGCTTGTCCTGCGCGAGGCCGGCGATGCGGCGGGCTTGTTCGAGGGGCGTCAGTGGTTCTCTCTCGTCCTTCCGGTCGCCGGCAGTGTACCGACGGCGCGCGACGTCAACCCGAGCGGTAGAGACCGAGCTCGCGGATCAGCTCGGCGACGGGCGGGGGAACGAGCTCGTCGATCGGCTCGCCGCGCGCCACACGATCCCGGATGTCGCGCGAGGAGACGGCAAGCGGCTCGAGCTCGAAGAGCTCGACGCGCTCGGGACGCTCGAGGCGGGCGAGCACCGTGTCGAGCCGCTCACGCGGGTAGCCCGGTCGCATCGCGACGCCGAGCCGGGCCAGCTCGAGGACGCCGTTCGGATCCTTCCACCCGCTGAAGTCGGCCAGCTCGTCGGCGCCGACGAGGAAGACGGGGTCGCCCCACCGTCCGTCCGCCGCCCGGAGCGTGTCCACCGTGAAGCTCGGCTCGTCTCGCTCCACGGGGTCGTCCGGGAACGCTGCGCGAGCGAGCCGCAGGCGCGTGTCGGCGTCGAGCTCCACCCGCTTGTAGCCGGGACGGGCGGCCACGAGGACGACGAGCCGGTCGAGCGAGAAGTGCCTGCGTGCCGCCCGCGCGAGCGCG
The DNA here is from genome assembly GCA_038232215.1 of Gaiellales bacterium. Classification (GTDB taxonomy): domain Bacteria; phylum Actinomycetota; class Thermoleophilia; order Gaiellales; family Gaiellaceae; genus JBBSIG01. The sequence continues at coordinate 7,563 of JBBSIG010000048.1, forward strand.
AGATGGCCGTTGTGCGGCGGGTTGAACGTGCCGCCGAGGAGGCCCGTCATTCCAGCTCCAGCAGCTCGTCGCCCACCTCGACGGCGTCGCCGGGCCGGGCTCCGGCCGCCCGAAGCGCGGCGGCGAGCTCCTCCTCCTCGGCCGGCGGGCGGCCCACGATCCGGAAGCCGCCCTCCGTCCGGAAGATGCGAAACGGGCGCCGCGACGGCGTGGGCCGGTAGACGAGGAAGTCGACGAGCTCGCTCTCGGCGTCGGACGGGCCCGGGGGCTCGGGGTCGGGCGGGCAGAGCTCGAACAGCGCCCGCCGGAACTCCTCCACACCCGCTCCGGTCGCGCAGGAGAGGGCGAAGACGCGCACGACGCGCTCGTCCGTCACGGGGAACCGGGGCGGCTCGGGCAGAAGATCGAGCTTGTTGAGGACGACGGCCTGCCGGCGCTCGTCGAGGCCCGCTCCGTACTCGGCGAGCTCGTGCGCGATCGCGCGGAAGCGCTCCCCGACGTCGCCGTCCGACGCGTCGATCACGTGTACGAGCAGGCGGGCCCGCTCCAGATGCGCGAGGAACTCGTGGCCCAGTCCGACGCCCTCGCTCGCGCCCTCGATCAGCCCGGGCACGTCGGCCACGGTCAGCTGCCGGCCGCTCGCCGACTCGACCGTCCCGAGGACGGGCGCGAGCGTCGTGAACGGGTACTCGGCCACCTTCGGGCGAGCGTTCGAGATCCGCGCGAGCAACGACGACTTGCCCGCGTTCGGCAGTCCCACGAGCGCGGCGTCGGCGAGCAGCTTGAGGCGGAGCTCGAGCGCCGCCTCCTCGCCGGGCAACCCTGTCTCGGCAAAGCGCGGCGCACGCCGGGTCGGAGTCGCGAACCGCGCGTTCCCTCGCCCCCCGGAGCCCCCGCGCGCGGCGATCACTCGTGCGGTCCCGGACGCGAGATCGGCGATCAGCCCTCCGTCCTCGTCGACGAGCTGCGTTCCGACGGGAACCCGCAGCTCGACGTCGGCACCGTCGGCGCCGTGCTTGCGCGTGCCTCGACCCGGCCCGCCGTCACCCGCACGGATGCGCTGACTCGGGCGGAACCCCGAGAGGTCGCGCCGGTCAGGGTCGGCCACCACGGTGACGTCGCCGCCCCGGCCGCCGTCGCCGCCGTCGGGACCCCCCTTCGGCACGTGCTTCTCGCGGCGAAACGAGAGGCCGCCGTCGCCGCCGCGACCCGCCCGCACCTGGATCCGGGCTTTATCGTGGAACATCGCCGGCAGAGGAAAGCCGCTGGACGAGCGCGCGCGCGGTCTCCTCGCAGCGCCGCGAGCGCCCGTGTGGAGGCGCGACCGGCAGAGGGGTTCCGGAAAAGCGCCGGCTCAGCCGGAGATCTCGGTGACCGCGACGGAGCGGCGCTCGCCGCTCTGCCTGAACTCGACGCGACCGTCGCGGGTGGCGAAGATCGTGTCGTCGCGGCCGATGCCCGTCCCCGGGCCGGGGCGGAACCGCGTCCCGCGTTGACGGACGATGATCATGCCGGCCCTGGCCTCCTGGCCGGAGAACAGCTTCACGCCGAGCATCTTCGGCTTCGAGTCGCGGCCGTTCCGCGAGGAGCCGAGTCCCTTCTTGTGCGCCATCGATCTAGCTCTCCTTCTTCGCGGCGGCCTTCGCCTTCCGCTCCTTGGCCCCGATCGACTCGATCTCGATCCGCGTCAGGCGACTGCGGTAGCCGTTGTGCCGCTTGTAGCCCGACTTCGGACGGTACTTGCCGATCCTGATCTTCTTGCCGAGGACGTGATCCACGACGCGCGCCGTGACCGTGACACCCTTCGCCTCGAAATCCGCGTCGCCGTTGCCGCCCACCATCAGGATGTCCGGCCGGAACGTCTTTCCGGCGGCCGTCGGGAGGCGATCGACGAAGAGGTGCTCCCCTTCCTGCACGCGGTACTGCTTCCCGCCGAGTGAGATGATCGCGTAGGTCATGGCACGAGAACGCGGGCTCCGGGCCCGCAGCGGTGCAGTCTAGCTACTTCCCCCGGATAAACGGGTTCGGCAGCCCGTGAGGGAGCCGGCGGGGGAAGTAGCTTGAAGCAGAGGCTGCGCCTTGAGACGTGACCGAATCTCGGAAAAAGCCTGCACTTTCCAGATTCGAAACAGCCAAAGGCGAAGCCTGAGAACCAAGCTACTTCCCCCTCTGATCCGCTCCGCCCTCGCCGTGATCGTTTTCTCGCGGGAAGTAGCAGCTACTCGCCGAGAACCTCGTCCGCCCACTGCGACATGGGCACGTACTCGGACTCGGCCTCACGGTCGCTCGTCGTCTCGGCGGCGCCGACCGTCGCGGGCTCCGCGGCACCGTCCGTCGCGGTCTCGGCCGGCTCGGCCTCGGTCGTGACGCCGGTCTTCTTGCGACGGTTCCGGCCTCCACGGCTGCCGCGCCGGGTCCTCTTCTTCGGCTTCTCCGCCTCGTCGCCGTCCTCGACCGTCGCGGGCTCCGGGACCCCGGGCACCTCGGACTCGCGCTCGGACTCGCCGCGTCCGAGCTCTCGGGCCGGAACGTGGATCCGCGCCAGCGGGACGGCGTCCCCCTCGGGCGGAGCGCCGTTCGTGAGAGCAACGGACTCCGCCGCTGGCTCGCCGTCGTCCTCGGCGACTGCGGCGTCCACGGGCTTCCGCTTGCGCCCCCGCCCCCCGCGAGAGCCGCGGCGCGTGCGCTTCTTCGCGGGCGCTTCCTCGGCCTCTTCGCCCTCGACAGGTGCGGCGACGTCCTCCTCCTCTTCTTCCTCGGATACCTCCTCGAGGTCGAGCACCTGAGCGTCCATCTCGGGCTCGCCGCCCTTCCGTGCCGGCGGCTTCCGCGTCGGCTTCTCGGCCTCGCTCTCGGCTGTGATCGGTGCCTCGGGCTTCGCCGCCGCGCCGACGAGCGACGCGTAGCCGCTTCCGTCGAGGACGCGCTCGACCCGCACCTTGACCTTCTTGCCGACGAGCTTCGCCGCCGAGGCGACGATCAGCTCGTACCCGTCCAGCTTTCCGACTGCCGCCTGCGGGTCGTGCAGCCCGAGCTCGACGAGCTTCAGCTCGACCTCGTCACCCTCGGTCGTCGCGGCGGCGGGCTGCAGCTCCGCGAGCTTCCCGCGGGCGAGCACCGCGAAGTGGTCGCTGTGCACGTCCTCGCGGCCCTCGAGCAGGAATCGCCGCTTCGTCTGCGTCTCGAGCTCGCGCAGCCGCTCGGCGCCCGGGCCGATCAGGATCGAGGCGACGCGCGCGTTCAGCTCGACCCGGAACGCCTGCGTCCGCGGCTCCGCGGCGAGCGCGCGCAGCTTGCGCTCGACGTCGACGGCCGCCGTCGCCTCGGAGACGACGATCCCGTCGCCGCCGCAGGTCGGACACTTCTTGGTCAGGATCTCGCGCGGTCCGTCGGTCACGTTCTGACGGGTCATCTCGACCAGCCCGAGCGGCGAGAGCTCGACGACGTACGTCTTCGTCCGGTCGCGCTCGAGCTCGCTGCGGAGCGCCTCCTCCACCGTCTCCCGGTTCTTCGGGCTGCCCATGTCGATGAAGTCGATGACGATGATCCCGCCGACGTCGCGCAGGCGGAGCTGGCGGACGACCTCCTTCACGGCCTCGAGGTTGTTCTTCGTGATCGTGTCCTCGAGCCGCGCGCCCGAGCTCTTCGAGCGGGAGCCGACGAAGCGGCCGGTGTTCACGTCGATCACCGTGAAGGCCTCCGCGTAGTCGAAGACGAGGTAGCCGCCGGAGGGCAGGTCGACCCGTCGCGACAGGGTGGAGCGGATCTCGGCGTCGACCCCCGACGCCTCGAAGAGCGGGGTCTTCTCCTTGTACCGGGTCACACGCTCCACCATGTGCGGCGAGGTCTTCTTCAGGTAGCCGACCACGCGCCTGAACGTGCGCTCGTGATCGATCAGGGCCCGCTCGAAGTCGCCGGTGAAGAGATCCCGCACGACGCGGAGCGGCAGCTCGGCCTCCTGGTAGACGAGGGCGGGGGCGCTGACCTGCTTGGCACGCGCCTGAATCGTCTTCCAGAGCCGCTGCAGGAACACGAGGTCGCGCTCGATGTCGTCCGCCGACGCGCCCTCCGCGGCTGTACGGACGATCACGCCGCCGTCCGGGAGGTCGAGGCCCTTCAGGATCTCTTTGAGACGGCCGCGCTCGTCGTCGTCGAGCCGTCGCGAGACGCCGAGTCCCTCGCCGTTCGGCACGAAGACGAGAAAGCGGCCGGGCAGCGAGATCTCGGTCGTGAGCCGGGCGCCCTTCGTCTTCATCGGATCCTTGACCGCCTGCACGAGCACGTCCTGGCCGCGGCTGATCAGGTCCTGGATCTTCCTGCCGTGCCGCTTGCCCTCGAGCTCGGGCACGACGATCTCGTCGACGTAGAGGAAGCCGTTCTTCTCGAGGCCGATCTCGACGAAGGCCGCCTCCATGCCGGGGAGGACGTTGTCGACCGTGCCCAGGTAGATGTTCCCGGCGATCGAGCGGCGCTCCGGCCGCTCGAGGTAGACCTCGGCGACGCGGTCGTCCTCGAGCACCGCGACCCGCTGCTCGCCCACGTCGACCGAGACGAGCAGCTCCCGCTTGGCGGCGGGAAGCGGCGGTCGCTTCGGCGGCGTCCGACGCCGGGTCGCGGACCGCGACGAGCGTCGCTCGGACTTCCGCTCGGGTTTCTGCGCCGGCGGCCGTTCCTCTTTCACCTCGGCGGTCTGCTCCGCCGGCTTGCGGCTCCGGCCGCGACCGCCGCGGTTGCCGCGGCGACGCGTTGGCTGTGTGCTCGCGGAGCCGCCCTCGGCGGGCTCCGGAGCGGGTGCTGCTACGTCAGGTGCTGCTGGAGCGGCGGCCTCGACGGGCGCCTGCTCCTCGGTGCTCTGCTTCCTTCGTCGAAAGAAACGCAAACGAAATCTCCTTGCTGAGCGCGCGCAAGGACGACGCCCCGGTCGGGGCGGCGTGCGCGCTGCGGATCGATGTGGAAAACGGACATTCTGTCGAGGAGGGTAGCAGCGGGGGTCGGACCGACTACCGGAGCTGGATCAGCGCCGTGCCTTCCTCGTGCTCCTCGGCCTCCCGGCCGAAGACGATCACCGCGGTCAGCATCGCTGCGAAGAGGGCGACCGACGCCAGGATGAAGATCGGCTTCCCGCGCTCGCCCGGAAAGCTCGGGTCGAGGCGCGGCGCGACGAACGAGGCGGTCAGCGCGAAGACGATGAAGACCGCGGCGACCACCAGCATGCCGATCTTGTGGCCGGTGGAGAGGGCGAGCAGCACTTCGGCAAACGTATCAAGGCAAGACGGTTGATCGGAAAATCGAGTGCCGCCCGGGGACGTCCCCGGCCAAGCCGGGCGCCGAGATCGCTCGCCGCGCAGGCCCGTAGGCCTGGGCAAGAGCGAGCTCGACGAGCCGGTGCCGTGCCGGGGGCATCAGCCGGCGCAGCTTGATCTTCCGATCAATCGTCTAAGCCCGCTCGAGGAGCTGCCGCTCGCCGCGGCGGCGGGCCAGCCGGACGAGCCAGACGGCGGCGGCTACGAGCAGGAGGAGCGGGCCGCCGAGGATCAGCGCATAGAGGGCGGCGGCCGACGCGGCGAGCAGGAGCGAGCCTGCGTGCCGGGCGGCGCGCTCCAGGCGGCCGGGACGGTCGGGCTCGCGCGCCGGCGCGACGGCCTTCGCCCGAGTGGTCAGTTCGAGCGAGATCGTCGCGAGCCGGGCGCCCCGCACGGCGGCGTCTCGAGCTCTGATCGCGTCGCGAAGCGTGCGACGGGCGTCGGTCAGCCGCACCTGGAGCTGCGAGCGGGCGCCCTGATCCAGGTCCGTTCTCTCGAGCTCCGACTCGAGCGTGGCGATCGTCCGCCGGAGCGAGGCGATGCGCTCGCCCGTGCGGTTGACGCCCGCCTGCACGTCCTGGATCGCGATCCGCTGGGCCAGGATCGTGCCGAGAGCCGAGAAGCGGACGATCGCCTCCTGCACGCGCCCGACCGGGACCCGCAGGGTCAAAGAGGCGTTTCCCGCGCCCGCCTGCGGCGTTCCGTAGTCGACCCGGACGACGTAGCCGCCGAAGCCGCGCGCGATCCGCATCGCGCGGGAGGTCGCCTGCGAGAGCCTCGCGTCGTTCCGCACGCGAAGCCGCATCGAGACGCCGTAGCGTTGCAGGCGCGCGCGGCTCGGCGGCAGGGACGCGCGCGACTGCGCGGCCTGCGGCAGGGCACGTCCGGTCTGTGCCTCCTCGTGGGCGCCCGCCGGCCCGGCCTCGGCGCCGACGCTCGGCACCGTTTTCGCGGCTCCGATCCGGTCGACCTGCTCGGACGACGAGCCGCGGTCGAGGGCGACCGTCGCGGCCGCGACGGCCGCGAGACAGAGCGGAGCGAGAACGAGGGCCGAGCGGCGGAGCGAGAGGCGCCGGCGCGCGGGCGCGGGCGCGGGCGCGGGCACGGGCAGCGCCGTCACCCGGGCGCGCAGAGCCTCCGGCGTCCGTGGGCCGCCCGCGCGTAGCTCCCGCACGAGCGCCTGGAAGCGGTCGTCGATCAGATCAGGCGAGGACATGGTCTCCGACCGTCTCCTCGAGTCGTTGCAGGGCGCGGCTGAGGCGAGTCGAGCACGCCGTCGCGCTGATCCCGAGCAGGCGCGCGGCGGTTCTGCCGTCGAGACCGAGCAGGACGCGGAGGGCGATCACCTCGCGCTCGCCCGCCGAAAGGGCGCGCAGCGCCAGCTCGAGCTCCGGCGAGAAGCCGTCCCCGAAGGCGTCGTGCTCGACCCGCGGCTCCTTTCCGGCGAAGCGCTCCTCGCGCCGGCGGCGCCGATCCTCCGAGCGGAAGTGGTCGAGCGCGGCGCTGCGGGCGATCTGACAGAGCCACGTGCGCGCGCTCGCCCGGTTGGGGTCGAAGCGTCGCCAGAGGCGAAGCGCCTTCTCGAACGTCTCGCCCGTGAGATCCTCGGCGACGGTGCGGTTTCCGGTCATGAGGACGAGGTAGCGGTAAACGGCGTCGAGCTCCAGCTCGGCCACCTCGTGGAAGCTCGCCGACGGCACC